>DASTGU010000059.1:0-11191 GCA_035718845.1 Gemmatimonadaceae bacterium
CCACATGCTGCCGTTCTTCGGCAAAGCCCACGTCGCCTACATCCCGAACGGCAAGATCGTCGGGCTCTCCAAGATCCCGCGCATCGTCGACGTCTTCGCGAGGCGGCTCCAGGTGCAGGAGAGACTCACTGAGGAGATCGCTGAAGGCCTCTGCAGTGTGCTGCAGCCGAGCGGTGTGGGAGTGGTGGTCGAGGCATATCACCTGTGCATGATGATGCGCGGAGTCCAGAAACAGAACTCGAAGACCATCACTTCGGCGCTGAGGGGCGTGTTCAGAGAAGACCCGAAGACCCGCGACGAGTTTCTGCGCCTGGCCTACTCGACCGGCACGCCGCAGTACTAACTACGAAATAGCGAAGATGCGCTCGACGTCGGCGATGTATTCGCTGATGCGGGCGCGTCTCGTTTTTTCATCCCAGCCGAGTAATGGTGCGATGATATCGGCAACGCGTGGCGCGATGCTCTTGCCGTGGTCACGTGTCTCGAAAGCGATGTGCACGCGACGAATGAGCAGGTCGCTCAGCGTCTTTGCCATGCCGCGCTCCACTCCGTAAACCAGCTGCGCACCGGTGTACGGAAGCCCCTCGACCAGAGGTACGGCTAGAGTGGGATCGTCCTCGGCGATATAGCTCACGTCACGATCGCGAAACCCTGCTGGGAGTGGAGCTGTATCGGTCGGTGCAGGCTTGACCTGTTGTCCGAGCGCCTGTTGCACGCCATCCACCACTTCCGCTGCCATCGCGCGATAGGTGGTCAGTTTGCCGCCGGTCACGCTAATGACACCCGACGCATCCGCCACGATGCTGTGCTCGCGCGACGCCGCGGTTGGGTTATTCGACGGCGAAGCCACCAGCGGTCGAATGCCGGCCCACGCACTTACGACATCGTCGAACGTCAGCCGCGCTTCGGGGAAGTACGAATTCGCCGAGCGTAGCAGATAGTCCACGTCAGCTGGTGCCGCGTGCACGTTCTCAGGTGATTCGTCCGTCCACGTATCGGTCGTGCCAATGATCGCATGCGTACCCGCCGGCAGGCAGAACATCACTCGACCGTCAACCGAAGAAATCATGGTGATCGCCTCGCGATTGCCGACTCGCTCGCGTGGGACGGCGATGTGCACGCCCTTGCTTCCGCGCAGCCGGCCACCGTGCTCGATTGCATCCCGTGCATTCTGCCAAACTCCGGTTGCAATCACGACGACGCGTGCCCGTACCTCACCCGCTTCATCCGTGAGCTGCGATTTCACCGCCGCACCGATCGCGCGATCTCCGTCGACGAGAATACGGGTCGCACGCGTGTGGTTCACCACCACTGCGCCATTATCCTCCGCTGACATCGCCGTAGCGACGGTCAGTCGTGAGTCATCGGTCGCTGCGTCGTAGTAAACGGCTCCGCCCTTCAACCCCTTCGATTGAAGCGAAGGCTCACGCTCGAGCGTTCTGGCGGCGCCCAGCAACGACGGACGGTGCGATCTGCCCAACGCCATCAACTGATACAGAGCCAAGCCAGCGGCCAGCTTCAGCCGCCCGATACGCGCGCCGCGATAGATCGGCCACGTAAAAGCCAACGGCTGCACCAGGTGTGGCGCGATCGTGAGCAGGATCTGTCGTTCGCGGATCGATTCATATACGAGGTGCAGGCGGCCCTGCTCCAGATATCGGATGCCGCCATGGATCAATCGCGACGACCGGCCCGATGTCCCGCTGGCGAAGTCATCGCGCTCGACCAGCGCTACCGACAGACCGCGCATGGACGCGTCGCGCGCCACGCCGCAGCCGGTGATACCACCGCCAATCACCAGAAGGTCAAAGTTTCGATCAAACAGCTCGCGCATAGACCGTCAGTTGGCCGAACACCCGAATTTGACAGCAAGATCCGGATATCGACGACATTCGAGAGCAGGCATCCTTGTTCACAGTTAAGATTCTTCAGCGACGGAGTCTATGCGAAACACTGCCCCAGAATTCAACGCGACGCTGCCAGCCGTGAACGAAATGACTGCCTGGAATTCCGTGCTCAATCGTGATTCCGCTGCAGACGACGATTTGTTCTACGGTGTCACGACAACGCGCATCTATTGCCGTCCATCGTGCCCATCACGACGACCGAAGCGCGAGAACATCACCTTCTTCTCTTCCACTGAAGCTGCCGAGCGCGCCGGCTTCCGCGCTTGCAAACGCTGCACTCCCGATCGACCGAAATCGCCCAGTGTCGCCATTCAGCGAGCGCGTGACTACATCGATGAGCACGCCGGTGATCTCGACGAACGAATTACGCTGTCGCTGCTGAGCGAGCATGCGGGACTCAGCCCGTATCATCTCCAGCGAAAGTTCAAGCAAACGGTGGGACTGACTCCCGCGCAATACATCCGCGCGAGAAAATCCGAAAAGCTCAAGACAGAGCTGAGAAAAGGTGAGACTGTGAGCAGGGCGTCCTTCGGTGCAGGTTACGGATCGAGCAGCCGCGCCTATGAAGATGCCGCGACGCGCCTCGGCATGACACCGGCGACGTACAAGCGTGGTGGCGCCGGCTCGCAAATCGACTACGTCATGACAAAGACATCGCTCGGGACACTGCTCGTTGGCGCGACTGAACGCGGTGTCTGCTTCGTCACGCTCGGCGACACTCAGCGCGACGTTGAGGATGCGCTGGAGAGCGAGTATCCCGCTGCTGCAAGAAGACGCATCGGCTCGGCCGAAGGCGAGCTCCATGCGTGGGTGCAAGCCGTGGTCGTCGCGGTCGAAGGTGATCGCACGCCGACCGAAGTGCCAATCGACGTTCAAGCCTCCGCTTTCCGGTGGAAAGTGTGGCGCGAGCTACAAAAAATCCCGCTCGGCGAGACGCGTTCCTATACTGAAGTTGCGGCAGCTATTGGTTCGCCGCGCGCGGTGCGGGCGGTCGCATCGGCATGCGCGAACAATCGGGTTGCACTGCTCATCCCGTGTCATCGGGTGATTCGGCAGAGCGGCGATCTCGGCGGCTATCGCTGGGGACTCGATCGCAAGAAGCGGCTGCTCGAGAAGGAACGAGCCGCGGAATAAGGCGGCCGTCTCCTAGAAAGAAGGTTGGCGCCCGTCTAAGTTCCGTGCATGGCAACATTCGGGAACGGGCGCCGCGTCGCGATAGTCGCGGGCGTCCGAACGCCGTTCGCAAAGGCCGGCACCGCTCTCAAGTCCCTGTCGGCAATCGACTTGGGCAAGCTCTGCGTCGCCGAGCTGATGCAGCGGACCAACCTCGACGGTAAGGAAGTCAACGGCCTCGTTTTCGGCACGGTGATACCGTCGATTATCGCGCCGAACATCGCGCGCGAGGTCTCGCTGCTGCCGATCTTCCCCAAGGGTGTCCAAGCCTTTACGGTCAGCCGAGCCTGCGCTTCAGCGAATCAGGCAATCACCGACGCGGCTGATCAAATCGCGCTCGGCCAGATGGAAGTCGCGATCGCCGGCGGATCAGAATCGCTGTCGAACATTCCGATTCTGCACTCGCAGGGATTCGCCGAAACGCTGGTGCTGGCATCCAAAGCGAAGACGCTGCCACAGCGGATCAAGACCTTGATGCGACTTCGTCCCAAGGATCTCGTCCCAATCACGCCGGCGATCGCCGAGCCCTCGACGGGGGAGACGATGGGACAGTCGGCGGAGAAGATGGCGAAGCTCAATGCGATCTCGCGGGAAGAGCAGGATCACTTTGCGCTGCGGTCACACCGGCTTGCCGCCGCGGGCACCGCCGACGGCAGACTCACGGCGGAGATAATGCCGGTGTACGTGCCGCCGAAATTCGACAGCGTGCTCACGTCGGACAACGGCATTCGCGAAGACACCAGCTACGAACAGCTGGCTGCGCTTAAGCCGGTGTTCGACAAGAAATACGGTAGCGTCACGGCGGGCAATTCATCTCCGCTCACCGACGGCGGCGCGTGCGTGCTTTTGATGAGTGAGGAAAAGGCGAAATCGCTCGGATATCCGACGCTCGGCATCATCAAGTCGTATGCTTATGCCGCGCTCGATCCCGGCGAGCAGTTGTTGCAGGCGCCAGTTCTGGCGGCGCCGGTTGCGCTGAAGCGTGCGGGACTGACACTCAAGGACATCGATCTCGTAGAGATGCACGAGGCATTCGCGGCCCAGGTGCTCTCCAATCTCAAAGGCTTCGAGTCTCAATATTGGGCCGAGCGCGCCGGCTTCTCGCAGCCGGTCGGTGAAGTCGATCGCGCCAAGCTGAATGTGATGGGCGGATCGATTGCAATCGGTCACCCGTTCGGTGCGACGGGCGCGCGCATCACTACGACGTTACTGCACGAGCTGCGTCGCCGCGGCGGACAGTTGGGGCTGATGACCGTTTGCGCGGCAGGAGGAATGGGCTTCGCGATGGTGGTCGAGAGAACCGAATGAGCTCGACATCGGAAGTGACCATCGGCGGACTGGTCGGCACGCGCTGGAAACCAGCGTTGTCGGTCGAAGTCGTCGACGGCATCGCGGTCATCACCTTCGATCTGCCGAACGAATCGGTCAACAAGCTGAGTCGCGCGGTGAAGGACGAGTTCGTCGCGCTGCTCAGTCGGCTCGAGCAGGATACCACTGTGCACGGCGCTGTGCTGATCAGCGGCAAGCCGGATGTGTGGATTGCCGGCGCCGACATCGAGGAATTCCTCCAGCTCAAGACGGCGACTGATGCTGAGCGACTGAGCCGGGATGGACAGATGCTGCTCGATTCGATGGAGCGCCTGCGCATTCCGATGGTTGCGGCGATCCACGGTGCGTGCCTGGGTGGCGGATTGGAAGCCGCGCTCGCCTGCCGCTATCGGATCGCGACCGATCATTCGAAAACCATTCTCGGCTTGCCCGAGGTCCAGCTCGGCCTGATTCCCGGCGCCGGCGGGACGCAGCGCCTGCCGAGGAAGATCGGGCTGACCAACGGCCTGGATCTGATTCTCACCGGCAAGCATGTCCGCGCGAAGAAAGCGTTGCAGCTCGGCTTGATCGACGAGCTGGTGCATCCATCGATCCTGAGAACGATCTCGATTCAACGCGCGCGAGAAGTCGCCGAAGGCCGACGGAAGAGCGAATCGCACGCTGGAGGACTGAAGGGCGTACTGCTCGACAGGAATCCGGCCGGACGCGCGATCGTGCTGCGCAAAGCCCGTGAGCAGACCCTGGCGAAATCGCGTGGGAATTACCCGGCGCTGATTGCCGCGATCGACGCGGTAGCGAAAGGCTACGAGAAGGGAATTGCCGAAGGATATCGCGAGGAATCGCGGAAGTTCGGCGAGATGGCGATGACCGATGTATCACGCCAGCTGATTTTTCTGTTCTTCGCGACCAACGAGCTGAAGAAAGATCCGGGTATCGATCCGCTGCAGTACCCGGACCTGCCAGTGTCGTCATTCGAGCCGTTGCCGGTCGACAAGATCGCGATCATCGGCGCGGGCTTCATGGGTGCCGGGATCGCGTCGATCGCCGTGCAGCACGGCAGTCTGGTCAGGCTCAAGGATGCCGATCACTCGCGCGTCGCCAAAGGCTACGCGGCAGTGCGCGATGTTCTGAGAGAGCGCCTGACCAGGAAGCAGATCACCAAAGTCCAATACAGCGACTACATGGCGCTGGTCGGTGGGACGGTCGATTACTCCGGCTTCGGCAACGTCGATTTGGTTATCGAAGCGGTGTTCGAGGATCTGGCGGTGAAGCACCAGGTATTGCGTGAGACTGAAGCCGCGATCAGGCCTGACGCAATCTTTGCCACGAATACGTCTACCATCCCAATCTCCCTGATTGCACAGGCATCGAGCAGGCCGGGGCGGGTGCTCGGCATGCACTTCTTCTCGCCGGTGCACAAGATGCCGCTGCTCGAGGTGATCACGACGCCGGAAGTCCATCCGCAGGTCGTCGCGACGACAGTCGCGTACGGCAAGCGACTCGGCAAGACAGTCATCGTCGTCAACGACGGGCCTGGCTTCTACGTGAACAGGATCCTGTCGCCATACATCAACGAAGCGGGAATCCTGCTCGATCAAGGCGTCGCAGTCGATCTGATCGACAAGGCGCTGGTTGATTTTGGTTTCCCTGTCGGACCGATCACGCTCATCGATGAAGTCGGACTGGATGTCGCGGTTAAAGCGGGGAAGATCATGGCCGAGGCGTTCCCCGATCGGATGCAGGCCGCGAACTCGATCCAGGCAGTAGTGACCGCTGGCCGTTACGGACGCAAATCGCAGAAGGGTTTTTACAGCTACGACAAGGAAGGTAAAAAGGGCGACGTCGATCCGTCGGTCTACGCGCTGTTTCTCGCGCCCGGAAGTATCCCGGTCGCGAAGACGATCACTGCGCCGAACGCGTCGGATACACCACCGCGCGATGACATGCCGACGGCGCAGATTCAGCAGCGCACCGTGCTGGCGATGCTAAACGAAGCGGCACGTTGCCTCAGCGATGGAATCATCAAGTCGCCGCGCGACGGTGATGTGGGCGCGGTGTTCGGCATTGGTTTCCCACCCTTCCGCGGCGGACCTTTCCGCTACATGGACACGCTCGGCGTCCAGGTCGTTGTGCAGCGCCTCGAGGACTTGAACGCGAGGTTCCCCGGCCGGTTCGAGCCGGCTGACCTGCTGCTCGAGATGGCGCGTCGCCGACAGGTCTTCTATCCAGGCGAACGGTAGTGCGTTTGGTGGTGCGGCCCGCGTTGCCGGCCGCGTGTTTCGCCGTCGTGTCGACGTTGACGAGTGCTTGTGCCCGATCTCTGAACCGCCCGATCACACCCGCGGACTATCCGCACACGCGCCCGGAATTGACGCACTTTCAGGAAACCTCGCACTACGACGATGTGCGTCAGTTTCTCGATTCGCTGCGCAAGATCGGCGCACCGCTGGCGTTCGGCTCGATCGGCAAGACGACTGAGGGGCGGGACATTCCTTATGTCATTGCGTCGCGCCCGATGGTTTCCTCAGCGTCGGCTGCGAAGCGCCTTGGTCGACCGATCGTGTACGTGCAGGGGAACATCCACGCCGGTGAAGTGGAAGGCAAAGACGCATTGCTCGCTCTTATACGCGACCTGACCTTTGCGCCGAGGCCGGACGCGCTCGATTCAGTGGTGTTGATCGCGGTGCCGATCTACAACGCCGACGGCAACGAGCGATTCGCGCCGCAGTCGGTGAACCGCACCGAGCAAAACGGGCCGGCCCTCGTCGGAACGAGAGCCAACGCACAGAACCTCGATCTCAACCGCGACTACGTGAAAGCCGAAGCGCCCGAGACGCGCGCTTCGCTGGCGATGTTCAACGCGTGGGATCCGGACGTGTTCGTCGATCTACACACCACCGACGGCAGCTTTCACGGCTACGCACTGACTTATTCACCATCGCTTAGTCCCGCCGCGGTTTTTGGCGGCGTCTACGCGCGCGATTCGTTGCTGCCGGTATTGCGTCTGCGGATGCGCGCCCGGTATGGCTTCGAAGTGTTCGACTACGGCAACTTCGTCTCGGACGAGCGTGGCCTGGTTGCCGACAGCTCGGTGCGCGAAGCGTGGGCCACCTACGACGCCCGGCCCAGGTTCGGCACCAACTACTTTGGCATTCGCGGGCGCATCGCCATTCTCAGCGAAGCCTATTCGCACGATTCGCTCGCTCGTCGGATTGCGGCGACTTACGCGTTCGTATCGGAGATTCTTTCGCTGGTGGCAGAGCGTGGAAGCTCGATCAGATCTCTCAGTGCGCGCGCCGACAGCCTGCCGCTCGCGTGGGGTCGCTCACCGGACTCGGTGCAAATCGTCGCAGTGCGATCGGAGCTGGCTAGCCCACGCTCACTCGACGTCATCAAGGAAGACATCGAGAAGACCAACGACTCCGCGCTGACTCAGCCGGGCGTCCCGCGCGGTGAACGGCGTACCGGCCGCTATCGGACTATACGGATGCCGGTGTATGACCGGTTTACTTCCACGCTCGACCGGTTGCCCCCGGCGGCGTACGTCATTATGCCGCAGGATACTGCCGTCGTAAGTCTGCTCCGCCTGCACGGAATTCGCGTGGATCGTTCCGACTCGACGTGGGTCGCTCGCGGTGAGAGCTTCACCATCGACTCGATCATAACGTCGCCGCGCTCGTTCCAGGGACATCACGAAATGCGACTCCAAGGCACATGGCAGCGCGCTCTGCAGGCGCTCCCTCCGAAATCATTCATCGTTTCTACCGCCCAGCCGAGGGGGGCACTGGCTGTGTATCTGCTGGAGCCGGAGAGCGATGATGGGCTCGTGACATGGAATTTCTTCGACCGCGGCCTCAAGAAGGGCGGCCGATATCCAGTGACGAGAATTTTTGATCTCTCCCGACGAGGTCGCACCGTGAATCGTCGCTCGTCCGTCACTGCTGAACCGACACCAGAGAATTAATGCTTCGCAGCGCGCTCCTATATCTCTCCGAACAGCCACAGATCTTCAAATTCGTTCGCAACAACAGAGTAGCGAAGAGCTTCGCCAATCGATTCGTCGCGGGTGAAACGCTGGACAGTGCGTTGGCTGCCGTGGGACGTCTCAACGCGCGCGGCATCACAGCGTCGTTGGATCTGCTCGGCGAGAGCGTCCACAACGAGGCGGAAGCGCGTGCAGCCGGCGACGCGTATGTGCGCATGCTCGATCGGATTCACGAGCAGAAAGCCAACGCGAACGTTTCAGTAAAGCTGACCGCGATGGGGCTCGACATCTCGGAGGACCTTTGTGTGTCGATCATGCATCGCATTCTGCAGCGGGCGCGTGATTACGGATCATTCGTACGAATCGACATGGAGTCGAGCGAATACACTCAGCGGACTCTGGATCTGTTCGAGCAACGACTGTATCCCGCTTATCGAGAGAACGTCGGGATCGTTCTCCAGAGTTATCTCTATCGAACTTTCGCCGACGTCGAGCGCGCGGTGCAGCTGAAGGCGCGGGTGCGTTTGTGCAAAGGCGCGTACAAGGAGCCGGAGACCGTCGCGTATCCGGCGAAGAAGGATGTCGATTCGAACTACGTGCGCTGCCTGCACGAGCTGATGCAGAAGGGTAACTATCCGGGCATCGCCACCCACGATGAGGCGATCATCAAGGAAGCGAAGCGATTTGCGAAGGAGAAGAACATCGCCCCTGATCGCTACGAGTTTCAGATGCTGTACGGCGTGCGCAGGGATTTACAGGACAAGCTGGTGCGCGAAGGTTATCGTATGCGCGTGTACGTCCCGTTTGGCACTCAGTGGTACCCCTATTTGATGCGCCGCCTCGCGGAGCGTCCGGCAAACGTCGCGTTCATCACCGGCAACGTGGTGAAGGAAATGGTTGGCAAGCGTCGCCGCTGACATGGGTCGATTCATACCTCCCGATCACTCCAAAGGAGATCCGAATACGATCGGTGGGTATCGGGCTGTCCACGATCGGCCGGTGGCGTTCGAAGGAAGCGATGGCGCATCCTACAGCGTAGAGATCGTCACCGACGAAAGCGGTGATAAGGAGAACCCATTCGCCGCCTATCTGTTGTTCGTTCGCTGGGGCCGAGGCGATCCCGTCGCCAGCGGGCATCTCGAGACTGAATTCCTTACCTTCGCGGCGACTGAAGAAGAAGCGGTTCGCGTACTCGGTGAGATGAAGCTGAACGACGCGAAGGCAAAGCTCGACGCGCTGATCCGCGGTGACAAAGCGAGCCAGACGACCTGGTGGGATGCCATGCACCGCGAGGGTAGCAGTTGACCCGCACCGAAGGCGTCGTTCTCAATGGTACGGGTGGTGTCTGGAACGTGCGCGCGGGCTCAGGTGAGACCCACGAGGCGTCTCTGCGCGGTCGTCTCAAGAAAGAATCCGACGAAAGCAAAAAACTGGCTGTCGGGGATCGTGTGGTGCTCGAGCCCGACAGCCGCGGGACGCACTGGGCGATTGAAGAGATTCTGCCCCGACATTCTCAGCTGGCGCGGCGCGCGCCTGGCGGCGGGCAGGGAGAGCGGATTGTTGCGGCGAATGTAGATCAGGTTGTCGTCGTTTTCGCTGCGACAAAACCCGAGCCGCATCGCCGTATGCTGGACCGGTTTCTGGTGATCGCCGAGGCGAACTCACTCGATGCGCGCATCGTGATCAACAAGATCGAGCTCGTCGATCGTGCGCAGACAGAGAATGCCTTCGCCGACTACGGGCGAGCCGGCTATCCGGTGCATTTCACCAGCGTCAAGCAGCGCATTGGACTGGAGGAGTTGCATCGCGAGCTCGAGGGCAGGACATCAGTGCTCAGCGGTCCGTCGGGTGTTGGAAAATCCTCGTTGATGAACGCGATGTATCCCGGTCTCGATCTGCGCGTTGGTGAGATCAGCGAGTCGGTGAACAAGGGCCGCCACACGACTGTCGGCGCGCTGCTGCACCCACTCCCTGACTCGGGCTACGTGGTAGACACGCCCGGACTGCGCGAGATCGGAACGTGGGGCCTGTCGTCGACCGAGCTCGATTCCTGTTTCCGCGAATTTCGCGACTTCATCCCATCGTGTCGCTTCGGCAACTGCACGCATCGCGTTGAACCGGGCTGCGCTGTCCGGGCAGCTGTGGAATCGGGCGCGATGAGCGGGGAGAGGTACGACAGCTATCTACGGCTGCGCGAAGAAATTGAGCAGGAGGAGAAAAGATCGGCGCGTGCCAAGAGGCGATAGGTGCGGATTGAGGACTTAACGGCGCACGCGCCGGTAGCTGATGGCAGCAGGCTGATGGCTGACCGCTGCAAGCGACGGGACAGGTCGCGACCTCTTCAAGGAACGCGATCTGTTCGCGTTTATGCAATGAGATCTGTCTGGTTGCAGGCAGCCATCAGCTGATAGCTAGCTGCTATCAGCTACCAGCGCGTGCGCCGTTAAGTCCTCAGTTCGTAATCTCGCACGTCCAATCGACCCGCAGATCCGGCCTCAGCGTCTCGCGAACCGAACAGTACTTGTTCGCCGACAGCTCGATCGCGCGCAACGCTTTCTCTTTCTCGATTCCCGCGCCACCGATCCGAAAGTTCAGCGTAACGTGTTTGTATCGGCGGGGAACGGTGTCGACGCGCTCGCCGACGACGTCGATCTCGAGCGAAGAGATCGGCGTGCGCTGCTTGGCGAGGATGTCGATCACGTCGTACGACACGCACGTCGCCAGCGCGGTCAGCAAAGTCTCAGGCGGTGTCTGCGCGGTTTTGCCGTCGCCATCGATGTGCGCGGTTGGCCCACCA
>DASTGU010000060.1:0-64606 GCA_035718845.1 Gemmatimonadaceae bacterium
TCCACTCCCGCTCATTAGCTGAGCGGTAACAAAAAAGCCCGCGCATAGGCGCCGGGCCAGCGCTTTAGCGGATTGTTTAACGTGGCCGCAAGTTGCTTTAAATCGCCACGGATTCGATTAACACCCTTCACTATTGTAGTGCCGAGATCAGTCTCAAGCAAGTTCGGGGTTGAGGAGTGAGGCGTTCGGATCAACGGCCAGTCCGAAGTTCGGATTAAGTGAGGGTCGAGGGAAGGAACAAAGCGGTGTCGGGGACGTGCAATTGCTTTCTCAAGCAGGCGCGTAACCTTCGCATCTTGCGGCATGTCTCATAACCTGACGCCGGTCACTGCAGATACCTCAAATGACCCACTGGCGAGAATGCGTGTGGTTACGCTTGGCCGCGAGTTGCTGGAGGTGGCTTGGATCGATGCGAAGAAACTAAGCGACGATCGCCTGACTGAAGATATTTCGGGACAGCTTTACGCGGCGATCGCGTCCGTTCTGGCGAACGTTGGTGAAGGGTATTCTCGCAGCTCAGGAAAAGACCGGTCGAGAATATTCGAGTACGCGCTTGGTTCCGTTCGGGAGGCCATGGTGTGGTATCAGGCCGCCAAGCCGGTCATTGGCGAAGTCGCAACGGAACGCCTCAACAAACTTGAAGAGATTCGCCGCATGCTTCTCGTGATAATCCCCCGAGAACGCAACAAGACGATTCGTCCAAAAAACCGTCCTGGCCTCACCAACTAGGATCCTCTTTAGCCTCGACCCTCACTTAATCCGCACTTCGGACTGACCGTTGATCCGAACGCCTCAACCCGCATTCAAAACTGCAGCTGGTAGTCCTCTCCACTTTCCTGCCGCTGCGATCTCCCCGTTGTCTTCGATCTACTATCAAACGACTGCACCAGCGCGAGTAGCCTTTGCCTTTCCAATGGCAATACCAGGTGGGCCAGCGTCGCGCGTTGCAGCTTCGGCGGCAAAAAGAGATGCTCGCCGTGCGATCTTCCGTACACGATCAACGCGCTGTTGGTGGTGAGCGGGAGCGTTGCGCCTGGTCCGGCGTCTTCGACTGCTTCGCTGGAGGCGACCACGATCGCCGCGTCGTCGCCGGCCATGATTCCCGCCGCCTCGGAGATTGTCGCGGCGAAGGTTACATCGTGCCCGCAACCAACCAGGGTTTGCGCCAATCCTTCGAGCAATGCGATGTCGGCGCCCACCAGAATCACTCTACACAACGCGCGAATCCTCCGCCAATCGTTGAACAGATTCGAGGGAAATCCCTTTTACCTCGACCACCTTCGTTCTCGAGGCGGAGCCGCTCACGATGCACACATTGCGCCGCGAAGTTTTGAGTGCGGATGAGATCAAATCGATCAGATTTTCGTTCGCCATTCCCTCTACCGGCGGAGCTGTTACGCGCACTTTGAGCGCGGCACCCTGCAATCCTACTATCTCATTTCTGGAAGCGCGAGGTTGTAGTCTTACGGTGAACCGCACGCCGTCTCCGCTCGAGCTTTGACGCGCGTCGAGTCCGCTCAAACCAGCCTGAAGAGAAGGGACTCGATGATACCGAGCAGGATGTACGCGACGATCGGCGTGATGTCGAGCCCGCCGAGCACTGGCACCACTCTGCGCAACGGCGACAGTATCGGCTCACTCAACCGATAGCTCCAATTCACCCAGATGGAATACGGAGAGATCGGGAACCAGGAGCTGATCACTCTCACGATCAGCGCGGTCTTGAGGATGGTGAAGGTCCAGCTCACCAGCAGTCTGAAGACTCCCGCCGAGCCTTCCTGGGAGGCGATGATTGATCTCACTACCTCGAGCCGAATCAGATCGACCGCTGTCAGTAGCAGGATTCCGCCGATCACCACCGCTGCCAGCGCCCACAGCGGCGCGGATGCAGGTGCGCCGCCGGCACGCACTACCCTGCGCTCGATCGGGGCGATCAGCGGATCGACGGTGGAGCGACAGAATCGCGCCACTGCATTGAACGGACTGATCTTACGCGTCCGCACTGCCCAATCGAGCACACAGATGGCGCCGAAGACGATTGCAACAGAGAGCAGCGCGGTACGCAGTATCTGAATGACTGCGTCCGCGCCGGTCAGAAATGTCTCCATCTAGTGGAGAAGCTCCATTACTGGAGAGTTGGCCTGATGTGCAGCTCTTTCACCAGGAATGCAAATCTATCAGCCGCCTCGTCAATAAGCTTGGTCGTTGGCCGCCCCCCGCCGTGACCTGACTTCGACTCGATCCGCAACAGAATCGGATTGTTGCAGCTCTGCGCCGCCTGAAGCGTCGCAACGTACTTGAACGTGTGGCCCGGCACCACGCGATCGTCGTGGTCCGCCGTAAACGCGAGCGTCGGCGGGTAGCACGTGCCCGGTTTGATGTTGTGCAGCGGTGAATATGCGCGCAGGTAGTTGAACGCGGTCGAATCATCCGACGATCCGTAATCCGACGTCCACGCCCACCCAATCGTGAACTTCTGGAAGCGCAACATGTCCATCACTCCGACTTCCGGGAACGCCGCGCCGAACAGATCCGGCTGCTGATTCAATACCGCACCAATCAGCAATCCACCGTTCGATCCGCCACGAATCGCCAGCTTCGGCGTCGATGTGTACTTCTGCGCGATGAGATATTGTGCGGCGGCGATGAAATCGTCGAAGACGTTCTGCTTCTTCGCCAGCATTCCGGCTTCGTGCCATTCCTTCCCATACTCGCCACCGCCGCGGATGTTGGGCACCGCGTAGATGCCTCCCATCTCCAGCCAGGCGATATTCGCTGGCGAAAACGACGGCGTCATCGAGATGTTGAACCCGCCGTAAGCGTAGAGCAGAGTTGGATTATTTCCGTCCAGCACCAGCCCTTTCTTCGCCGTGATGAACATCGGGATGCGCGTGCCATCCTTGCTGTTGTAAAACACCTGCCGGGTCTCATACAGATTCGGATCGAAATCGACTTTCGGCGCACGGAAGACTTCGTTCTTACGCGACTTCAAATCGAAGCGATAAACAGTCGTCGGATTCAGAAACGATGTGAAGCTGTAGAACATCTCGTCATCGCCCTGACGACCCTGAATCACATCGACGCTGCCGATGCCGGGCAGTGGCAGCTCCCCACGCAGCGCGAACCCGCCGACTGGCGCGCGCTCGCGCGTCACAATCGGGGCGGTGCTCGTATCGTCGTAGATGCTGCCGGGATTTCGCGGCCGCTGTTCCTGCGGATTGCGCGGACGCTCATCGCGTCGCGTGTCGCGCCCGCCAGTGTAGAAGCGCACCGTCGAATGCGCGTCCTGCAAATAATTCGCGGCGATGTCATCACCGACGGTCGTCGCGCTCACCAGCGCGTCCTTACTCTCCGGAACCAGGGTCGTCCAGCGCTCCTCGCGCGGATTCTCGATACTGATACCGATCACGCGACCCTTCGGTGCGTTCTTGTCCGTCCGCACATAGAAGATGGTGCCTCTATTCCCCGCGAAGTCGTACTGCGCGTCGAGCTTGTCGATCAGGCGGACGACCGGATTGTCGATCTTCGGCTTACCAGGATTGTCGAGGTCGATGAAGTAGAGCCGGTTCCTGACGTCGGTGCCCTGCGAGACGTTGATGATCAGGAACTGTCCGTCATCCGACACTGTGCCGTCGAACAGCCAATCGGGTTCATCGGGCCGATCGTACACCAGCTCGTCGCGCGACTGCGGCTGCCCAACGCGATGGTAGTACAGCTTATGGTTCTTGTTGGCGTTGGTCATCTTGTTGCCGGACGTCGGCTCGTCGTACCGCGAGTAGAAGAAGCCGCGGTTGTCGTGCGTCCAGGCGATGTTCGAGAACTTCACCCACTTCACGGTGTCGGGAAGATCACGACCGGTGTTGACGTCACGGACGTGGATTTCCTGCCAATCGGAGCCGCTCGTCGACAACGCATATGCCAGATAGTGCGCGTCATTCGAAGCGGAAGTCTCGCTCAGCGCGACTGTCCCATCGGACGACAATACGTTCGGGTCGAGCAGGACTCTCGGCCTTCCATCGCGACCATCCTGTACGAATAACACGCTCTGGTTCTGGAGCCCGGTATTCTGGAAGTAGAAGTAGCGGTCGTTCTCCTTGAACGGGGCCGAGAAGCGCGCGTAATTCCAGAGGTTCGTCAGCCGATTCCGAATCGCAGTGCGCTGCGGGATCGACGCCAGAAAGGAATCTGTCAGCCGGTTTTCAGCCGCCACCCACGCCGTCGTTGCCGGCGCGTCGACATCCTCGAGGGAGCGATAAGGGTCGGCAATGGTGACTCCATGATAGACGTCGACCTGCGTACCCTTCGGCGCGGCGGGATAGGCGACCGGCGCAGTCTGCGCGCTCGCGCTCGCGACGATGACAAATAGAGAGGCGGCGGACGCAACCAGACGCGCCCGGAAACGGTGGCAACGCATAAGCACTTACCTGTTCGGATTAGTTGTTATGATGTATCTCAATCTACGGTCTATCGACACTTAGGTTCCACTGTCGCCACCCACCGAGGCGTTGTACTGAATGGCAAAGGTTACCCAAGGAACACACAAGGACCGCCAATACTGGCTCCTCAAATCGGACGCTGACACGTTTTCGTGGGACGATCTGTGGAACGCTCCCAATCGCACCACTCATTGGGACGGCGTGAGGAATTTCCAGGCGCGCAATTACATGCGCGACGAGATGAAAAAAGGAGATCTCGCGTTCTTCTATCACTCGGGCGGTGATAGCCCCGGCATCGTCGGAATCACAGAGGTCGTGCGTGAGGGCTATCCGGACAGCACTGCCGTCGATCCCAAAGACCCGCACTACGACCCCCGGACGAAGGGAGGGGAATCTCATTGGTCCATGGTCGACATTCGTGCCGTCGAAAAGCTGCCTCGGCCGGTAACACTCGCCGAGATGCGGAGCCGACCCGAGCTCCAGCACATGCCACTGCTTCAGAAGGGAAACCGCCTATCGGTCCAGAAGGTTGGGCCCGCCGAGTGGAACGCGGTCCTGGCTCTCGCCAAGCAAACGGGACCCGACGCTTAAGTCCATACTATAGTGGTTGTTACCTGAGAGGGTTCTTAGACATCCCTTTGCTATGACCCTCTCAGCCTCTACGTCCATCTAAGCCATGGCGGGACCCGTCAAAGTCCTCGTGGCGGGACTACCCGCGGAAATGGTCCGCGAGATTGGACTGCGGCTTCGCGACGTCACGATCAGCGAGTTCGATAATTCCCAGCAGATGGGCCGCGCCGCCGCGCACGGCGAAGCGCGCCTGGTGATCCTCAGCGATAGCCTTCCCACCGAGGATGCCATCTACGTTGCGCGTCGCGCGCGGGATGCGAGCGAGGAGATGCGGGTCGCCTTCCTGGTCTCGATGCAGCAGGCGGAGAATGCGCTCACCGCGCTCAAGGATGTTCCCATCGACCGGTTCTTCCTCGTCCCCGTCGATACCGAGGAGATGCTTCGCGAGCTGGCGAAGATGGCCGCCGTCGAGCTGCTACCCGCCCAGGCTTCACACGCCGAGCACATCGCGTCGGCAGTCTTCGCAGCCTGGGATCGCGCCAAGCCGGCGACGTTTCAGAAGATCGACAGGCTCGACGACGCTGCGATTGCGCTCCTCGATGGCAAGCTTGGCGAAGAGGAAAAGAAATCCGCGTCGCAAGAGGCGCTGGCACTGGGCGAGGTGGCCACGCGATTCGGCTTCCCGAAGGCAGTCGGCGTCGCGCGCGATCTCGCCGAGCGTTTCGGAAGTCAGTCGCTTTCCGCAGTGGATGGACTCTCGGTATCCGAGCAGCTGTTGGCGCTGCGCCAGCATCTCGCCGGCCAGCCGACGCCACCGGTGCCGAGCTCGGGCGACGGTGCCCGGCTGACTCCTGCGCATACGGCGGCGGCGTTCGAGGAGGCGCAGCTGGAGGGCAAGCGGATCCTCGTCGTCGACGACGAGCCGCTGGTCACTCGTGGGCTGACTTCTCTGCTCAGTCGTCGCGGGCTGGTCGTCACCGCGCTCAACGACCCGTTGAGGTTCTGGACGGTAATCGAGGAAGCAAAACCAAACCTGGTCCTGCTCGACCTCGAGATGCCGAGGGTCAGCGGCGTCGAGCTTTGCCGCGTCATCCGCAACGATCGCCGCTGGAGCGAGCTGCCCGTGATCTTCCTCAGCGGTCATACCGATCAGGCGAGCGTGCATCGGGTATTCGCCGCCGGTGCTGACGATTACGTGGGCAAGCCGTTCGTGCCCGCTGAGCTCATGATGCGAATCGAAAGTCGTCTGACCGGAGTCAAAGCGCGCAGAGCTCCAGTGGAAACCGATCCCCTGACTGGACTCGCGACCTCGCTCAAGGCGACTGAGCTCATCGATCGCTTTCTTCGTCTCGCCCGTCGTAAATCGGACCCGTACTCGATCGCGGTGTTGCAGATCGACGCGTTCGCCAACCTCTCGCAGAATTTCGGCCGCGCACTCACCGACAACGTACTTCGCGGCATCGGAGCATTGCTTCCTAAATCATTCCGCGCCGAGGACGTGCCGGGGTGGTGGGGCGGTCCCGACTTCGTGATTGGGATGTACGGGAGCCCGAAGGATGCCGCAGCGGTAAAGCTCGCCCAGATCTGCTCGAAGGTAGCCGAGCTGAATTTCCTTGCCGAAGACGGTCGTCGCGTTCATGTCGCCTGCAGTGGTGGTGTCGCGCAGTATCAGGTGGATGGCGACACCGTAGCCGAGCTGCGCGGTGAGGCGATCAAGGCGATGGAGAAGGCAAGAGAAGTCGGCGGCACTCCAGTCGGTGTATCAGGCGTCAGGCCGACCGGTCCGATGACGCGACGTGTGGACGTCGCCATTGTCGACGATGACCCGGTCCTCGTCGCACTGTTGCAGCACGCGATGGAGAGTCGCAGCATGCGCGTCGCCGCTTACGGCGACGGTGAAGCAGCGGTCACTGCGTTATCCGGGAGCTCGCCCGAGGTTCAGGCATCCATAGTTCTGCTCGACGTCGATCTCCCCGCACTCAACGGCATCGAAGTGCTGCGTCGACTGAAAGCGGGCGACATCAGCAAATTGAGCAACGTCATCATGCTCACTGCGCGCACGGGCGAGCGCGACGTGCTGACGGCACTCGAGATGGGTGCGATCGACCATATCACGAAGCCATTCAGCGTGCCGGTGCTGATGCACAAGGTGCGCAGCGCGCTCAAGCAGACGCAGATATGGTAAGCGAGCACCTGCTCAACGTGATCATGTTGATCGAGGTCGCCTTGCTCGCGCTGGCGGTCAGTGTGTTCTTCCTGCACGGACTCCGACTCCACCTCACCGCTCGGCGCGTAAAGCGTTTGTCAAAGTCGGGACACGAAGCGCTGGCGCGACTCGTCACGCGCGGTCACGTCAACGTCGAAGACGTCGATGCGCTGAAGGCCCTGCCTCCCGACATCCAGACAATCACCTTCCTCGAAGTCTCGCGCAGCATGAGCGGCGCCGGGAAAGAACGACTCAGTTTTGTCGCTCAACAAGTCGGCGTCGTGGAGCGCGCGCGCAAACTCTGCCTGCACCGCTGGTGGACGCGGCGCCTGCGCGGCGCGCGCATACTGTCCCGACTTGGCGTTCCTGATGATCTCGTGCTGACGCTGCTTGCCGATCCGCATCCTGCTGTGCGCGCGCAAGCCGCTGAGTGGGCGGCGGCGCAGCCGTCAGTGGAAGTGATCTCGGCGATGCTGGAGCTGCTCGCCGATCCAGCGACCCAAGCGAGATTCGCGGTGCAGAACGCGCTGCTGCGCATGGGCAATCTGATTGCCGGTCCGCTGGCGGCGTTCCTCGAGACGCATTCCGGCCGGCCGGCGGAAGCGGGGCTGCGCGTGGCGGAATCGGTAGCGGTGCCGGGATTCCTGGCGTCGGCGCTGCGACACTCACGGTCTGAAGATCCGGGGGTGAGAGAGGCGGCTGCCAAGCTTCTCGGCGGTATTGCCGGCGCCGAAGCAGGGGCCAGGCTGATGGAAATGCTGAGCGACAGCGAGTCGAACGTCAGAGCCGGTGCGGCGAGCGCGCTGGGAAGGATGCGCTACTGGCAGGCTGGATCTCTGCTCGCGGAGCGCTTGCGCGATCAGCGCTGGCGGGTGCGACGCGAGGCGGGAATTGCGCTGCGCGGACTCGGCGCGGCGGGCACGCTCTTTTTGCGCCGCGCATTGAAGGGCGACGATCGTTTCGCGGCGGACATGGCGGAGCAGGTGCTGGAGCTTCCGGAGGCGGCAGCCGGATGAACGTGGCGATCGCGTCTTTCGTCAACGATTTCCTGATCAAGGGCCAGTTCGCCGTTCTGCTCTACTTCCTCGGCGTCAACGGCTGGTATCTGATTCTGCTGGTGAGCTCGCTGCTCGAGCTCCGGCGCCACATGCTGCTGATCGCCGACGAGAGTCGGCATTTGCTATTGAGCTCGACGCTGTCACCGACGATCTCGATTCTCGCGCCCGCGTACAACGAGGAAGCGACGATCGAGGTTAGTTTGCGCGCGTTGTTGGCGCTGCACTATCCGAGTCTGGAAGTCATCGTCATCAGCGACGGATCGAAAGATCGGACCGTGCAGGTGTTGATCGAAAAATTCGATCTGGTGCCGGTGAAGACGATCTACGAGCGGAAGATAGACACCAAACCGGTGCGAACGCTTTATCGGTCCGCGACTTATCCCGGACTCGTCGTGGTCGACAAGGAGAATGGCGGTAAAGCCGACGCGCTCAACGTTGGTTTGAGCTTCGCGCGCGGTGAGCTGGTTTGCGCGATGGACGCCGACACTTTGATCGAGCAGGACGGGCTGCAGCGCATGGTTCGGCCCTTCCTTTATCGCACGGACGTCGTGGCGACTGGTGGAACGATCCGCGTCGTCAACGGCTCGCTGGTGAAGCACGGTCGCGTGGAGAAGACGGCGGTGCCGACCAATCTTCTCGCCGGAGTTCAGGTCGTCGAATACCTGCGCGCCTTCTTGTTCGGACGACTCGGCTGGAACAGACTGGGCGGGAACATCATCATCTCCGGCGCGTTCGGATTGTTCCAGCGTGAGGCCGTGCTCAACGCCGGCGGATATCTGCACGATACTGTCGGCGAGGACATGGAGCTGGTGGTGCGGTTGAAGCGACTGTCTTATGAGAACGGCGGTCCGGGAAATATCGCGTTCGTGCCCGATCCGGTCGCGTGGACAGAAGTGCCTGAGAGCAGGAAGGTGCTGGGGCGCCAGCGCGATCGCTGGCACCGCGGTTTGGCGGATGTGCTGTGGCGGCATCGACGAATGCTGCTCAATCCGCGATATGGTGTGACCGGAATGCTGGTGTATCCGTACTACGCGTTCGTCGAATTGCTGGCGCCGGTAATCGAAGCGGTCGGATTGATCGGTTTGATTCTCGGTCTGGTGTTCGGCGTCGTCGACTGGACATTTGCCGGCTTGTTCTATCTGACCGCCTATGGCCTGGGCACCGCGCTCACCGCATTCACGCTGCTGCTGGAGGACCTCAGCTTCCATCGCTACAACTCGTTCCGCGATCGCGCGCTGCTGTTCTGGTGGGCGCTGCTCGAGAACATCGGATATCGGCAGCTCACGGTGTGGTGGCGACTGCGCGGTCTCTGGAAGTTCATTCGCGGCAGAAAGGACTGGGGCGCGATGGAGCGCAAAGGATTCCAGGCGGTACCGGCGGCGTTCAAGTCACCCGACGCTGCGGCTTGAAACAAGCCTGAAATACTGCCAATCTCTGGTCAGTGCTTCCGACCGGAGCGACAATGAACCGCGCGATTGCGTTGAAGCTGGCAGCAGCCGCAACGATTTCCCTTGCCTGCGCTCGCAGCACACCTGGTATCGAGCTCAGATCGAGTGACTTCGATCTCGATCCATTGGTGGGTCAGTGGCGCGGCAACTTTATCAGCTCGCAGCCGGGTCGCTCCGGGACAATTGCCTTCACACTCCGCGCTGGTGAGTCTGCCGCGTCCGGCAACGTCGTACTGTTTCAGAAGCCCGATTCATTGCTGACGGCCGAAGAACGGGAGCTGATGGCGAACGTGCCCGATCGGACGGTTCTCAAGATCCACTTTCTGCGTAAGGAAGGCGGTAACGTGAACGGCGGCCTCGATCCGTATCACGACCCGGAGTGCGACTGCACGGTGACGACGAACTTCCAGGGCGGCTTCACCAACGCGACGACGATCGAAGGGGACTACACCACCGTGCGCGCGAAGCCGGGCAACGACATCATCCGCGGTAAGTGGAAGGTGACGCGAGTGAAGAAACTCTAGCCGAAATAAACGCCCGTTCGCGGCTCTGCGCCGGCGATAATTCTCAGTCGGCCGACGTCTAGACGTGCGTTTTTGCAGTCTGCGACTTCGCCGCAAAGAGCGACAAACCGAGCCGGTTACCGAGAGTTAAGCCCACTTAATAGCGAACAACTCGCTAATTTTGTAAGGTTGCCGGGGTAAACCCCTAGGAGTCTTTTGCATACGAACGGCTGCGAATATTGCCGCCCTCATTCAACCGCTGCAGGAGACTAAAAGTGAGCAACAGAAAGGGCTTCACCCTGATCGAGCTTCTGATCGTAGTCGTCATCATCGGCATTCTTGCCGCGATCGCGATTCCGAAGTTCGCGAACACCAAGGACAAAGCGTACGTCGCCGCGATGAAGTCCGATCTGCGTAACGTCGCTACTTATGAAGAGCAGTATGCAGCAGACAACAACGGTGCGTACTTCTCGGGTACTGCTACGATGGCCGCTCCGCTGCAGGGCTTCACGCCTTCGCAGAACGTCACGATCGTTGTGACCGCAGTTGCCGGCCCGCCTCCGTCATGGAGCGCGACCGCCACGCACTCGCAGTCGGCTAAGACCTGCTCGATGGTCAACGGTGTAATTACCTGCACCTGATTACTGACTGAAGTGTTGGATCAAGAAACCCGGGATGATGTCCCGGGTTTTTTGTTGCCTACGCTTTGACTTGCAGCACGCCGATCGCGTCGAACCGTGACGCTAGGTTTTCCCGAGCCGTCATTGGTTCGGCTGCCTACCTCTGATCTCCACTAATAACACTGTGCCGGTTCTGATCCCGAAATCCGTGACGATGCTGAAGACCTACAACCGGTCTCAGTTCGTTTCGGACCTGGTTGCGGGAATAATCGTTGGCGTTGTCGCACTTCCTCTTGCCATCGCATTCGCAATTGCCAGCGGAGTAACTCCTGATCGCGGACTCTACACCGCGATCGTAGCGGGCTTTCTCATCTCAGCGCTCGGCGGCTCACGGGTCCAGATTGGCGGACCCACGGGCGCATTTGTCGTGATCGTCTATGGAATCGTCCAACGGTATGGTGTGGATGGTTTGATCGTGGCGACGATCATGGCGGGGGTGATGCTGGTCGCCTTTGGCCTCGCCCGGCTCGGAGCGGCGATCAAGTTCATTCCGCATCCGGTGATCGTAGGATTCACCAGCGGCATCGCCGTCATCATCTTCTCGAGTCAGGTCAAGGACCTGCTTGGCCTGCGCGTCGACGCACTGCCCGCGGCATTCGTTCCTAAATGGCAGGTAATCGCTGCCCATTTGGGCTCCGCTGATCTCACTACTATAGGTATTGCGGGTCTTGCGCTTCTCATAATGCTCTTCTGGCCGAGGGTGAGCCGGCGGATTCCGGGTCCTTTCGTGGCGTTGATCGTGACCACCGTGGTCGTGCGGGTACTGCATATCCCGATTGACACAATCGGAACACGGTTCGGGGCAATCAGCGCTTCGTTCCCGCATCCGGTCATGCCGCACGTTTCGCTCGATAGGTTGACGATGCTGCTGATGCCGGCGTTCACGATCGCGCTGCTGGGGGCCGTGGAGTCATTGCTGTCGGCGGTTGTCGCCGACGGCATGATCGGAGGCCGGCACCGCTCGAACATGGAGCTCATCGCGCAGGGCGTCGCCAACATCGCAACACCGCTGTTCGGTGGAATTCCGGCGACGGGGGCGATCGCGCGCACCGCGACAAACGTGAAGAACGGTGGACGAACGCCGGTGGCAGGGATGATTCACGCGCTGACGCTCCTTCTGATCACCATCGCATTCGGACGTTGGGCTGCGCTCATTCCGATGGCGACTCTCGCCGCGATTCTGGTGGTGGTCTCGTACCACATGAGCGAATGGCGAACGTTTCGGAGCGAGCTGACCGCGCCGAAGAGCGACGTTCTCGTACTGTTGGTCACCTTCCTGCTTACGGTGCTGGTCGATCTGACCGTTGCGATCGAGGTCGGTATGGTGCTCGCCGCATTCCTCTTCATGCACCGAATGGCGGAAGTCACCAACATCAGCATGGTTACCCGCGAGGTCGAGGACGAAGGGTGGGATGACAGCGACGATCCGAACGCAGTGCGCGACCGCAGCGTGCCTGACGGCGTGGAAGTGTTCGAGATCAGCGGCCCCTTCTTTTTCGGCGCAGCGGAAGAGTTCAAGAATGCGCTCAGCACAGTGGCGGGTAAGCCACGTGTGCTCATCATCCGGATGCGCGACGTTCCTTCGATTGATTCAACCGGACTGCATGCGCTGCAGGACCTCGCAAAACGGTCGCGCAAGGATGCCGGCCTGCTCCTTCTCTCCGACGTTCACGCTCAGCCAATGTTTGCTCTCGTTCGCTCCGACCTGCTCGCTACCATCGGCGAGGAGAACATCTTCGGTAACATCGATGATGCCCTGAACCGGGCTCGCGATTACCTGGGGCTGAGCCGCCTGGCGCGACCCGAGCGAGCGACCCCGACTGTTGCCCGGGAAGCGACCAACGTCGGTGCAAGCAGTCCATTCGCGAAGCGCAGCCCGGATTAGCGGACTCCTGCCTCTGGGGAAAGTACTGTAAGCATTTCTCCGACACCGCCGACGCCGTCCCCTGACCTGAATTCCAGCTTTATCCGACTAAGAAAGCTTCGGCTCCGAAGCATTTTGAACTCTGTAGGCAACAACACCAATCGGAGATCAAAGTGCAGATCAATAGAGTCGTTCTTCCGGCGATCGCCGGCCTCGCTGTAGTTGGCGCATCACTCGCGTTCACCGGTGGACGACGGGGTGAGAGCGTGGCGCGCGTCGATTTCGACAAAGTCGTTCGTACCACCAACCCCGCGTACGACCCTCGGCTGGAGCCGGTAGCGGACGCGCCAATCAAGGAATTCCGCATCCCGATCAAGACGGCGACGCTCGAGATCGCGAAGGGTGTGTCCTACGAAGGCTGGACATTCGGCGGTACGGTGCCGGGCCCGGTAATCCACGTGCGTGTTGGCGACCGCGTTCGAGTGACCGTTATCAACAACTCGCCGATGCCGCATTCCATCGACTTCCACGCTGCGCGGATTGCCCCCGACAAAGCGTATCGGATGATCATGCCAAACGACTCGATAAAGATCGAGTTCGTCGCGCGTGACGCCGGCGCCTTCATGGTGCACTGCGGTACGCCGCCCGTCACCATGCACCTGATGCAGGGCATGTACTTCCCATTCATTGTGGATCCGAAGGACGGCTGGGGAACGAAGGCCGACAAGGAATTCGTGCTGCTGCAGAGTGAGTTTTACGCCAAGCCGGGCGACTCAACCAAGGTTGGCGTTCTGCTGCCGGCGACGCCGGACTGGAGTGCTGAACAGGCAAAGAATGCAAGTCAGGTCGTATTCAACGGGCGCGCGTTCCAGTACAAGGAGAACATGCTCAAGGTCGATGTCGGGGACAGGGTCCGGTTCTTCGTCGTCAACGCCGGTCCGAACTTCGACAGCGATTTCCATATCGTGGGCGCCATCTTCGATCGCGTATATCCGGATGGGAACCCGAAGCATGCGCTGGAAGGAGTGCAGACTTATCACGTGCCAGCCGGCGGCGGGGCCATCTTCGAAACAGTCTTCGCAAAGGACGGCAGCGGTGAGGGCTTGTATCCGTTCGTGACTCACAGCTTCGCCGATGCTGAGAAGGGCGCGGTTGGAATCATCCAGGTGGGCTCGCCCAAGAACGCGCACATGGACCACTAATGACGAAACCGTCGCGGAGCTCGGACGCAGCACGGGCGATGGATGGCCTGCGTAGACTGGTTCGAGCTCTCCGCCTCGGCGACGCCAGGATTCACCGCGCAGCGGGTATCAGCTCCGCGCAACTATTCGCCCTCCGTCAAATCTCTCGACGCTCCGGCCAGTCGCTCAGCGATCTGGCCGCGTCGACTTTGACGACGCAAAGCTCGATCTCGGAAGTCGTAGCCAGGCTGATCGACGCGGACCTGGTTAGAAGAAATGTCGCGGACGACGATCACCGCAGAACGGAGCTCGAGCTGACGACGAAAGGGCGATCTGTTCTCTCGAGCTCTCCTCAAACGCCGCAAGAGAAAGTGCTTGCCGCGCTGCTATCGCTTACGCCGCGAACGCAGCAGCTCCTCGCCGATAGCATCGAGGAATGGCTGGAGTCCGCGCAGTTGGCTGATGCCGAGCCTAAAATGTTCTTCGAAGCCTGACTCGCCTACATGACCTGTGGACGCCGCGACGGGGGAGATTCCTCGATCCGGCGCAGAGCCGGCGGTCCGTCGATAGTTCGCCACACGTTATAGATGAACGCAAAAGCACCAAGAGCGCTCAGCACTCCGCCGCTCGCCAGCACCGGAATGCTCTTCTGGCCAAAGTGGGGTGCCATCACGAAGCCGACGACCATACCGGCCAGCCCAACGTTCGATAGCCACCAGTGAGCTGCGCCAAGTTTCGTGCTGTGTAGTGGGTGGCCAAAGAACCTGGGCACCACATGATAGCCGACTCCGTAAATCATCATCGTCACGAACCCGAGCAGATTCATGTGCACGTGCGCGGGGCGGTAGATGATCCAAAGGGGATGCGCGGCCATCGCCACGCCGAGCGTGACACCAAGGCCGAGCCATACGAGCGCGGCCTTGATGAAACGTCGTACGAACCAGTCCATCATGGAGCAATGCCTTCTTTTTGAGAGGACCCCAGTCGCGTCGAGTTAATGGTCGTGCTCGACTTCAAGATGGCCCTTCATTCCCAGGGCAGCGTGCGGATCGCACTGGAAGTAGTACTTGCCTTCCTCGAAGTTGACGGGAATGTCGATCGTTTGACCGGGTAGCTGGAGCATTTCGCTCGCGGGCGGCAGGCCTTTCTTGCCAGGGTTGGAGTCGGGCAGGAAGTGCACGTTGTGTACTCCCATCTTCAGCGTGAAGCGAAGGACGTCTCCCTTATGAGCTTCGATCTGGTTCGGCGTGAAGTAATTGCCTTTCTCATCCGTTGTCGCCGTGACGACGATGACCTTGCCCCCCGGTCCCGGGGTGACTTCACCGCCCGTGCTGGGCGCACCGGTGGCGGGCGCGGCAGCAGCCTGGCTGCTGTCGGCGTTGGTGTTCTCTCCCTTGCTGCAGGCTACTAACGCGGAGAGGAACAGAAGCGTGGCTACCCCAAACTGAGTCTTTCTCATTTGCATCCTCATTTACTGTGTTGAAAGCCTCGGCCTCAGAAATCCTTTTTCTGAAATGCACGCAGGCCGGTGAAAAGTGGGATGACAACCCACGCGATGAGCGCCAGGAGCGTCGCGGTGACGCCAGTCGCTCGACCAAAGAATTTTGCCAGGACGGCGCCGGTGTAACCGAGCAGTGCCGATACATCGAACTGAAGAAGCAACGCGACTCGCGCCAGGTCCATCGGATTTGCCAGCATTAGCGCGAGGAGCGGCCGCTCGATCGGGTGATCGGACATGAGTGCCACGAAGAGCAACACGAGGCCGTCGTATAGCACCGACATGAGGAGCCAGAGAGCGACTGCGATGCCGAGGCCTTTGATCCTGTCTTCCGTGCAGGCGGCGATCAGCAGCGCCAGCGCGGTGAAGACCAAAGTCAACGCGACGCCGGCGCCGAGCAGCGCGGCGAAGGTGCCTGGCTGAGAGGTTGAAACGCCGCGGTGAATGATGAACGGAATTGCGACCGCCGCGACGAAACTTGCGCTGAGCGGAACGCCAAGTCCGAGGTAAAGCCCGAGGTAGACCTGGCGTCGCTTGATTGGCTGCGCCAGGAGCAGCTCGATGAACTCCCGGGCGTGATAGAGGTAGACCGTCGAGAACACCAGTGCGACGAGCGGTATCACGAACAGCACGACGTTGATCAGGCTAAGCAAAGCTTTCTCACCGCCGCCGCCGAATCGGAACAGCGCGTCTGTCAACAGCAGCAGGACCAGCGTATAGCCAATAAGCCAGCGGCTCCGCACCACGTCGCGAATCTCATAGCCGGCGACTTTTCCAATAGTCCTCATGCGGCTGCGCCCCGCTTCATCATCTCGGCGATCGCGCGCTCGAGATTGGTCTGTCGAGTGACACGCTTCAGCTCCGCCAGCGGTCCGGCGAACGCGACGCGGCCTTCGTTGATGAATGCAACATCGTCGGCGAGCTCTTCGAGCTCACTCATGATGTGGGATGTCAGAAGAAAGGTTTTGCCGAAGCTCTTCTCGCGAAGGATCTTGTCCTTCAACACCCCGCTTGAAACGGGATCGAGCCCCGCCGTCGGCTCATCGAGGATCAGCAACTCGGGCCGGAACAGGAACGCGATCATCGCGTTGAGCTTCTGGCGTGTGCCGCCGGAGAGCGTGCGAACGGGTTTGTTCAGCTCACTCTTGAAATCGAAACGCTCGAGCAGCTCCTGGTCGAGGTCCTTGGCTTGTCGCAGGTCGCTGAGCATGGCAAACAGCTCACGGGCGCACAGATTCTCGGGGAATCTCGCCAGCTGCGGCATGTAGCCAATGCGCTGACGATACTGCTCGCTCGCCAGAACGGAGACGCCGCCGACTTCGACCGTCCCCCTGTCCGCGGTGGCGAGACCAAGAATGATTTTCGCGAGCGTTGTCTTGCCGGCGGCGTTCGGGCCGATGAGACCGGTGACACGTCGCGATGCAACGCTAAGTGAAAGGTCGTTCAAGACCTTGAGCTTGCCGAAGGTCTTGCTGACGTTGCGCACTTCTATCATGGCGCGCGCCTCATCAGGGGCGAGTTGTCGGCCAGGGCTTCCGGCGTCAGCGCCGGGACGATGCTCTCGGCGGAGTCGAGCAACCGAACGAAAGTACTGCGCAGGAGAATAATCGCCGGCGCATTCTGAGCAACCACTACGGAAAAAAGCTTCACGGGACGATACGGCACGTCGCCGAGCCCATCGTGGTTCAGATCGTAGCCGCGGTAATTGTCCCAGTAGTTGTTGGCAAAGGTGGTGGTTGTCTCGCTGTTGTTGGCCGACACGTCGAAGGTGTTGCCGATGAAATCGTTGCCGCTGAATCGCCCATCCTGAGTGCTCGCCTCGAGCTTGACCGCCCAGCCATTGTCGATGAACTGATTGCCGATCGCTTTGATTCGATTGGCGCCGTCGGCTACGAGACCAGTGGTATTACGATAGAAGATGTTTCGCTCGAGCTTGCTGTCGCTGATCTCTTTGAGGAGTAGGCCGTAGGCGGCTCCGCCCCAATTGCCCTCGAAGCGATTGCCCGTCATCTCCACGCGATGAGTAAACATCACTGCCACGCCGGATCCATTCTGGCGAAACGTGTTGTTCAGATAGCGGCAGTCATCCGAGTACATGAAGTGGAGGCCGTAGCGGAGATTCCCCTCGCTGACGTTGCCAGTGATGGTGCTGTTGTGAACGAACTCGAAGTAGATCCCGTCGCGGTGACCCGTAATACGGTTGTTGACGATGGAGATTCCGTTCGATGCCCACAGATGAATGCCGTTGCCCGAAATCATCTCGCGCTTGCGCCCTGAGACGAGAACGTTGTCGCGAATGGTGCAGTCGTTCACTTTCGCGAGGTAGATGCCGAAGAAGGCGTCGTCGAAACGATTACCGGTGACGTTGCAGCCGCGCACGCCCTGGAAACGCACGGCCGCCCAGTCCTCCGTGAAGCTCGTTCCAACGCGAGCGAAATGCAGCCCGCGCAGCGTCACGCTGTCGGCGGTAACCGTCATGATCTGGCGCGCGCTTTCTCCATCGAGAATGGGCCAGCCCTCTCCAACGATCTCGACTGGTTTGTCGACAATGATCGTCGGCTCGCGATAGACGCCGGACCTGACGACTATGCGCGAGTGGGGAACCGCTGATTTCAGCGCAGCGCTGATGCTATTTACCACACCGGTTGCCGACACCGTAATGGTTGGCTGCGCGTCCGCGGGCGCCGCGGTTACCACTACGCTCACGCACAGCGCCAGGCGCCGGAAAAGGCTCGCTGATTTCATGTGGGCGCGCAGGTCAGTCGCGCGAGAGCGGAAGTTTCTGCGCGCGCCAGGTAAACCAGACTGCCAGTAGCGCGAGCACCATTGCGACGCCGGCCAGAATTCCGCCAGCGGCCGGCCACGATGAAGCATGGAAATTGAGCAGCTGCTTGCCGCCAATTAGCGGTGGCTGATACGTCATCCCCGGGATCTTGAGCACTGCATGCTCGTTATCGAGGTTGTGGCCGTAGTCGTATTCCCAGCGCCAGAAGTCGAAAAGCCCGGCAGCGGCAATCGCCAGAAGAGCAGTCGTCCAGAGATAAACCAGCCACCGGCGTGCAACTACCGTCGTCAGCAATCCCATCACTACGATTGCCGCGACGATCCACGGCATGAACCGCAGCTCGGGAATCGCGCTCGGCTCGATCCGCTTCATGCCGATGTAGTGATTCAGGTTATTGATGTTGTCGAGATCGTTCTCGGTTGCGCCTTGCACGGTGTTGATGCGAATGTGCATGCCGAGTCCCTCCGGGTACTGTGGTGCCGTAAGTCGCACGTTCCACAGCGGAAAGACATAAACACCGATCAACAACAGCGACGCGATCAGCACCAGCAAGCGTGGCCGCGCGGGAAGACGTCCGCTTCCCCCGGAGACTCGCGCTTTGGTCGCTGCCTCGTGGATGGGCGCTGACTGCGCGCCCATCCGCGAAAGCACCTGGACGTCAGCGGCTGCCATTTGCCCGCTCGCCCATCTCGTGATCCATCTTGCTCGGGAGAGCACTGGTACGCGTTGCCTGGGTCTTCGCGCGCTCGCTGGTGTTGGCCATCAGAGCAACGGTCGATCCAGCTGGCGAGACGCGAACGTACCCCTGCATCTCCTGGTGCAGCGCCGAGCAGAAATCGGTGCAGTAGAACGGATAGATACCACTCGCCTTCGGCACCCATCTCAGCGTGCGCGTTTCACCCGGCGCTATCACTACCTCGGCGTTGTCCGCGCCGAGCACGCCGAAGCCGTGCACGATGTCCCAGTCCTGCTCGATGTTGGTGACGTGGAAGTAGACCGTGTCGCCAACCTGAACGCCCTCGAGATTGTCCGGAGCGAAGTGACTGCGGATGGCGATCATGTTGACGTGCACGTTCTTGCCGGCTCGGCGAATTCCACCTGCCGCTTCGGACTTCGTCGCTTCGGGGTGGGTGTTCTCGGCGAGCTTGTAGAACTTCTCGCTCTGAGCCTTGATCAGGTCGGCTGGTATTGCTTGCGCATAATGCGGTTCGCCAATTGTCGGAAAATCGAGCAGCATTTTCATCTTGTCGCCGCTGATGTCGAGCAGCTGCGCCGACTGCGCGAGCTCGGGACCCGTCGGCAGGTAGCGATCCTTGGTGATCTTGTTGAGCGAGACGAGGTACTTGCCCCACGGCTTCTTGCTATCGCCACCAGGGATCATCAGATGGCCGACCGAATAGTAGACCGGCATCCGATCGAGCACCTGCCACGTACCCAGCTTCCACTTCACGATCTCTGAGGAGATGAACATCGAGGTGTAGGCATTGCCCTTACCATCGAATTCGGTGTGCAGCGGGCCGAGTCCGGGCTTCTGGACTTCGCCAGCGAGTGTCGAGTTGTACTTGAGAACCGGAATGCCCTGTACTTCGCCGTCGAACGCTTTATCGGCGATTGCCTTCTGCATCTTGCTGAAGGAGTGCACCGGGATAACGGTCGCGAGCTTGCCACCGGCGACGATGTATTCGCCTGTCGGATCGACGTCGACTCCGTGCGGGGATTTCGGTGTCGGCAGATAAAACACCGCGCCGGGGCAATCTTGCGGGGCGAGCATTCGCACACTGTTCTTGCGCTCGGAGTGAGCGATGCGTGACTTCTCGTCGAGGAAGTTGTGGAAGTAATCGGACTTGAACGCCTTGGCCTTGCCATTCGCCACGCACTGCTCGGCTAGCCTGTAGTTCACGGCGGCGATGAAGTCTTTGTCGTTCTGGGATGCGTTGAGCTCGAGCTTCTGATAAGCCTGTTCACTGTTATAGGTAGTGAAGAAGAACCAGCCGTCGGACGGACCCTTGCCGGCGTGGCCAAGGTCGTAGTTGAAGCCCGGCATCAGAATCTGGAACGCGATGTCCATCTTGCCTGGCTGATCGGCGGTAATGAAGGACAGCGTTCCCTTGAAGTTCTGTTTGAATGTGTTGATCGGTACGTCGGCGTTTGGAATCGGCACGCTGAAACGGGTCGCCGATACTATGTATTTGGTGTTCGGCGTCGTGAACGGCGATGCGTGTCCTCCGGCGGCGTTGGGTATCTGCAAGATCTCGGTCGTCTCGAATGTCTTGAGATCGATGCGGGCTACGCGCGGAGTGTTGTTGCCATTGATGAACAGCCATCGACCATCGGGCACGCCGTCCGTCTGCGATAGCTCGGGATGGTGAGTGTCGTCCCACGGAAGTGGACCGAAGGTCGTCTGCAGCATCGGCTTCGTCTCTTCATTGTAGCCGTAACCGGTCTCGGGATTCTGAGAGAAGACTCCGATGAGTTTGAGCAGCCGTCCGGACGGAAGGCCGTAAACCATCACCTGTCCGTTGAAGCCACCGGAGAAGAACGCGTAATACTCGTCATACTTTCCGGGCGCAACGTAGACCTTGGACGCGGCGTTGCCGGCGAGCACGTTGTCGTTTCCGCCCGACGCGGCCGTACACGAATACACCGTTGCCGCACCGACGACTGCCGTTGCCGCGATGGTCAGCATCGCGGCGCGCGAGATTGATATTGTCATATACCATTGGGTGAATTGTCCACCGACGCGACCAATGTCGCGCGCCACAGTCTGGTTGCCTGTCAGCGGATTACTGTTTGTGCACTCAGGGTTCGCGGACGTTATGTCAGGGGAACCCGTACAGGCACAGCGAGGGTAAGGGCTTTACCTGTCAGCGGCGCGAGTTGCCGCTAAAAACGTTCGCCTTTGGCTTCTCTGATGTGGCTTCCCGCGGGTCGAATGCGCGACCACATGGTGAAGAAGAAAAGCCCAATACCGAGCACCTGGGCGATGCTCGCGGCAACAACAATCCATCCCATCGATCCGAGGGTGAAGAAGGATTCGGCGAGCTCGCCGGCAATTCGGACAGCAGTCCCGGTTGTCAGAAACCAATACGCGATTGACGCTACGCGAGGATCATAGCCGCGCTCGTCGCGCGCGGCGCGCGGGAACAGCCATAGCGCGACGCCCAGGATCATCATCATGACGAATCCAACCAGGATCGCATGAGTGTGCGCGCTCGTCTCGAATGCATCAGGCGCTCGCGACAACAGATCTCGCTCTACGACCATCCTCAGGCCGATGATCAGACCGACGAATAAAAAGATGACTGCCGTTTTTATGTAGCGGCGCACGAGCGAGTGCATGCGTTCCCCAACGCTGCAATTCCCGTGTAAGTGTTCTGCCTACGGAGAGAAGGGAAGTCCGCTGATGGCTTGACGCGGAGCCGCCCGCGAACTTGGCATCGTCCTTCTCTCGCAGGTGATCAATGACTGCCACTCCGATCCTGCTTTCGCGCGGTTCGGTGCGCGAGCGTGCGTCGTTTACGCTTTCCGCAAGGCAACAAAAATTCTTTGCTGTCTTTCTGCTGTTTCACGGACTTGCGCACGCCGGCATTGGGATGTGGGCCGGTGAGTCGGGCCGTTGGTGGTTTCCGGTCGCCCTATGGGAGCTGGCAATGGTTGGATTCCTTGCCGCGGGGTTTGGCGCACTCGGAGTCGCTGGGCTGAGAGACTTCTGGCGTCCGCTTACTATCGTCGGTGGCGTCGCCTCGCTCATGCTCTTGATCCTCACCCCAGGCGCAGTGCTGGTGCTTGGGTTGACGGTCGACTTTCTCGCGCTGAGCATGATCGCATACTCGCGCAGCGAAGCAACCGTTCCCGATCCTTCCAGGGCAAAGCACAAGGTTTGGCGTGTGACGGGCATCGTGATCAGTTCGCTGTTTCTGATCTACGTAGCGCTCGTGTTGGCTCTCCGTACGTGGAACATGGAATGGGGAACCACGCCGGCGGAGCGCGCCAGCATGCTGCCAGGCGACGAGTTCGTCCCCGTAGCGCACTATCGCATTGATCACGGCATTTCCATCGACGCGCCTACCGAAGCAGTGTGGCCGTGGGTGATCCAGATCGGTCAGGACCGTGGTGGGTTCTACAGCTATACGAAGCTCGAGAATGCAGCGGGCGCGCAAATCACCAACGCCAATCAGATCGTCCGCGAGTGGCAAACGAGAAAGGTCGGCGAGCTGGTGCCAACGGTTCCCGAGAATTATCTGCGCGGAGTTTTCGGCCGCAGACTCGGGTGCAAGGTTCTCAGAGTCGTTCCCGGACACGCACTGGTGCTCGAAGGTTGGGGCGCGTTCGTCGTGCTTCCCACCAGGGATAACAAGACGCGAATGCTGATCAGAACGCGTGGGGAGGGAACGCCGAGTCTCGCCGGCGTGGTCGAGGCGCCGTTCGGGCTGTTGGTGTTCGAGCCCGCGCACTTCATCATGGAGCGCGCGATGCTGATCGGCATCAAGCAGCGCGCTGAGGCGGCTCAGTTCGAACACACCTTTCTAGTATCGAAGGCGACCAGATGATTCCGGCTACGAGTGGCGGCGCGCAGCGGCCGTTGCTCGTTTCGCGGCCGAGTGTGCGGAAGGACACGATCATCGACCGCCGCAACATCGACGTCGAAGTAACGCCACGGCGCGCGGTGTTCGAGGTTCACCAGCTTTCCAAGATATACCGCATGGGCGATGTCGAGGTTGCCGCCCTCCGCTCACTCGACATGAAGCTTTTCGCTGGAGAGCTGCTCGTCCTGCTCGGCGCGTCGGGCAGCGGCAAATCGACGCTTCTCAACATACTCGGCGGGCTCGATGTTCCGACCTCTGGAACCGTTCGGTTTCTCGACCACGATCTGACGAGCGCCAACGACGCGGAGCTCACCCGTTATAGACGGGAGCACGTCGGCTTCGTTTTTCAATTCTACAATCTCATTCCGAGTCTGACCGCGCTCGAGAACGTGGAGCTCGTCACCGATATCAGCGACAATCCGATGAAGGCGGCCGACGCGCTCGCCGTCGTCGGTCTCACCGATCGTGCATCTCACTTTCCCGCCCAGATGTCGGGAGGTGAGCAGCAGCGCGTTGCAATTGCGCGCGCGATCGCCAAGCGACCCGACGTGTTGTTGTGCGACGAGCCCACGGGTGCGCTCGATTACGAAACGGGCAAACTCGTTCTACGCGCGATCGATCGGATTAACCGTGAGCTTGGTACAACCACGGCCGTGATCACGCACAATGCCGCGATTGCCGGGATGGCCGACCGCGTTATTCGCATGACGAGCGGTGGAATCGCGGAGGAGAGGTTAAACGCGAAGCGCTTGTCTCCCGAGGAGCTGAGCTGGTGAAAGCCCTCGATCTCAAGCTGATCCGCGATCTTCTGCGACTGAAGTCACAGGTGGTCTCCATTGCCGCGATCGTCGCGTGCGGTTCAGCCACGGTCATCGCGATGCGCAGCACACTGGATTCCATTCAGCGCGCGCGCGATGACTATTACGATCGCGCGCGGTTTCCTCAGATCTTTGCCAGCCTGAAACGCGCGCCCGAATCGATCGCACGCCGCATCGAGCGTGTTCAAGGAGTCGGAAGCGTCGAGACGAGAATCGTCGCATCGGCCGTGCTCGATGTTCCGGGGCTTTCAGAGTCGGCGACGGGTTATTTCGTGTCGGTGCCGCCAGAAGGCGAGCCAACTCTCAGCGCACTCTACATACGAAACGGACGCCAGCTCTCGCCGCGCGCCGAGGGAGAGGTGTTGGTCAACGAGCTGTTCGCCGAAGCCAACAAGATTCGGCCGGGGGACAGTCTGGCTGCGGTCATCAACGGTCGTTGGGAGAGACTGAGAGTCGTCGGCATTGCGTTGTCACCGGAATTCATCTTCAACGCTGTTCCGGGGATTGGCATGTTTGCCGACAACAAACACGTCGCCATACTCTGGATGCGGCGCAACGCGCTGGGTCCCCTGTATCAGATGGATGGCGCGTTTAACGATGTCGTAGCGACACTCGCCCCAGGCGCAAACGAGTCGGCGGTCATCGCCTCCATCGACGACATCCTGCGCCGGTTTGGCGGCGGTCACGCCTATGGTCGCAAGGACCAACTGTCGAACAACGTTCTGTCGGGCGAGATCGAACAGCTGCGGGTGTTCGGCACCGCAATGCCGTTTGTCTTCCTGTCGGTGGCTGCTTTTCTGCTGAACGTCGTGCTGTCACGACTCGTAGCGACGCAGCGCGAGGAGATCGCGGTTCTAAAAGCGTTTGGCTACACCAATCGGCGGATAGGCGTGCACTTTCTTGGATACGCACTGGCGGCAGTTGCCCTCGGAGCAGTCGGTGGAATCGCTCTCGGGATTTGGGTCGGCAGAAAATACACTGCGCTTTATGTAGCGTTTTTCCGTTTTCCTTCCTTTGAGCATTACTCGAGCGCTGTGCTTATCGCGTCCGCGGTATTGGTCAGCGCTATCGCGGCGATCACGGGCGCGCTGTTCAGCGTTCGCGCGGCGATAAGACTGGCACCCGCGGAGGCGATGCGTCCGCCAGCCCCGACTGCGTATCGGCCACTGCTTCTGGAAAGGCTTGGATTCGGCGCTTTCCTGTCGACCGGGACCAGGATGTTGTTTCGCAATCTCGAGCGAAGGCCCATTCGCACCGTGGCGTCGGTGATTGGAGTCGCTTTCTCGGCGGCGATACTCGTCGTCGGCACATTTGCTTTCGATTCCGCCCGCTACATGTCGGACATCCAGTTCCGCACCGCGCAGCGAGAGGACATCGCCGTGGGATTCACGAATCCCCGCCATCTTCGTGTCCGTCGCGAGCTCGCTGAGGTCCATGGTATCACACGCATCGAGTTGTACCGGAGTACGCCGGTGCGTATCTGGAACGGGCAGCGGTCGCGTCAGCTCGGGCTGACAGGTGTCGAGCCTGAAGCAATGTTGCGCCGGCTGGTCGATCGCTCCGGTCGCCACTACCGGCTTCCGGCTGGCGGTCTGGTCATGACGTCAGCTCTGGCCAAGGTGCTCGAGATTGCACCCGGCGACACCGTCATCCTGGAGCTCCTCGAGCGTGGTGGCGAGCGCCGATTCGTCCCTGTCGTGGCGCTATTGGATGAGATGATCGGCTTCAACGCATACATGGCCCGCACCGATGTCAACGCATTGCTGCGGGAAGGACCATCCGCGTCGGGTGCCTACATATCGGTGGTACCCGAGGAGCTGAACGCGGTCGTCAAACACCTCGGCCTGTTTCCGGCGGTTGCTGGCAGCGTTACTCGAGAAGCGATGCTCAAGAGCTTCGACGAACAGATCGCGGAAAGCATGAGACTTACTGTGATCATCGTCGTGTCGCTGGCTTCCGTCGTCGCACTGGGTGTCATCTACAACGGCATTCGAATCAGTTTCTCCGAGCGCGCGCGCGAGTTGGCGAGCCTTCGCGTGCTCGGCTTTTCGAGGCGTGAAGTAGCCACGCTCTTGTTCGGCGAGCAAGGGATCATCGATGTGCTTGGCGCACCGCTTGGCCTTCTTCTCGGGCTTGGTCTCGCCTATTGGATCGCTACCGGTTTCGCCACGGAGTCGTATCGGTTCCCGGTAGTCGTTACCGCTCGGACGTATGTCTTCTCCCTCGCAGTCGTGTTCACCATGGCAGTCGCCGCGAGCGTAGCGATGAGAGGGAGAGTGTACAAACTGGATCTCGTTGCAGTGCTAAAGACGCGGGAGTGACGATGGAGAAGCACATTGTTAGACGGTCAATCACCGTCCTCGGAATAGCCGGACTTGCGGTTGGTGCCGTGGGTTACGCGTTGCGACCAGAAGTGGTCGAGGTCGAGACATCGACGGTGCTTCGCGGGCCAATGAAGGTCACCATCGACGAAGATGGTGTGACCCGCGTGCGCGATCGCTTCGTCGTGACGGCGCCGACCTCTGGCCGAGTCGAGCGAATTGCTTTACGCGAAGGAACGCCGATCTCGGTTGGTCAGATCGTGGCGCTAATCGCACCGCTGCCACTTGATGTCACCACCCGCCGGCAGGCGGAGGCAAAGCTGCGCGGGGCTGAGGCCCTTACCGCCGAAGCGAGCTCACTCGTAGAACAGGCGCGGGCAGCCGTTGAACAGTCGGAACGCGCCGTGACGAGAAGCGCATCGCTGCTCCGCGCTGGCGCCATTTCGCCTGAGAACCACGAACGCTCCACGCTCGAGTTACGAACCAGACGCAGCGAGCTGCAAGCTGCCCTCTCGCGGGTGCGCGCAATGCGATCCGACGAGTCGGCAGCGCGTGCCAGCCTGCTGGCTCTCGGCGGTGGCATTTCGGGGAAAGTTGCCGTAAGGTCGCCGGTATCAGGCCGTGTGCTGCGAGTGCCGGAAGCGAGTGAGCGCGTGATCAATGCTGGTGCGCCGATACTCGAGTTGGGCGACGCGCGCGTGCTGGAGATCGTGGCTGATGTCCTATCCTCCGACGCGACCCAGATGCGCGTCGGCGACAGTGTCGAGATAGCAGAGTGGGGTGGTGATCGGCCGTTGCGTGCGCGCATTCGCACCATCGAGCCGTCTGCGTTCACCAGAGTCTCAGCACTTGGAGTCGATGAGCAGCGCGTGAACGTATTGATGGATATTGTCGATACGCCGCCCAATCTGGGCGATGGTTTTCGGGTTGAGACACGGACGATCGTGTGGCGATCGCCGAGCGTTCTCAAAGCGCCGCCGAGTGCAGTGTTTCAGACGGGCGACGAGTGGGCGCTTTACGTGGTCGACAATGGCCGGGCGCATCTGCGGCCGGTGAGTATCGGTCACCGCAGCGGAGAGGCGGTCGAGATCCTTTCCGGTGTCGCCGAAGACGCGCGGGTCATTCTGTTCCCCTCGGACAAAATCAGAGAAGGCACTCGCGTCAAGCCGAACACTTGATCACGAGATCGAAGCGCGAGTACGACCTAGTCGTGCGGTGACGGATTACGAGGGCAAAAGATTAGAGCCCTCGCCTCGTGGTTTCCCACTCTGGCGAGGGCTCCGTCTCTGCTGGCAGCTGCCGATTCCGGTTCGTTATCTGTGCATTCACACAGTCGGCCCGGCAACCTTGCCCTTGTCGTTACGGTCCGACGCAGGCGCTCCTTGAGCCAAGGAGATTCAATTGTGTCCAGCAACCTCACAATCAGTGCGAAGGCTTCGAACTTCCTTCACATTCTCCTCCGACAGCGTCCTGCGGGAGGAAATCCATTCACAGAATCCGTTCTGTGAATGCGAATCTAAAATAGCAACGAGTGCGGAATGGCGGTGTAGGGAATTTCCTGAAATTGATGTGGAAAACATTCAGGCACTTCCTGGCCGTCAAAAAGATTTCAGCATCGAGGTAATCTCGGTGGCGCCAGGTGTCGTGACGCCTCGAGGAATGGCGACAGGCATCCGATGGCCATGAGTTTCGCCGCCACCATTCTCTACGACGTCGAAATAAAAGTCGATACACGATTGTGCGGCGCTGCTGACAATGTCCTCGGTGGCTTTTTCTGAAAGAACTTCGGATGCCGCGTAGCGCACCGCCGTCTTGATCGCAACCAGCACCTTTTCCGGGTAATAGCCGTGTGCCCGCAGCTGTCTCGTGCAGACGAACACGACATCCCGCACGGTCGTCCACTGCGTAGAGCGTGCCTCGTCGGCGAGGATCGCGTCCCTGAATGCCTGCGGCAAAACGCCGAAATTGACAGTCGTTGTTTTGTTCACTGTGCTTCCGGAAAGCGGAATGCCCAATTTTGCTTTCGCCCGCCAGGCTGTCTGTCCTCTTTCACCGCAAAACCCGTAAGGGATTTGCTGTGCCGGGCGTTTCCTTTCAAATGATCATCGCTTTCCTGACTGCCCGATGCGCGGCCTCTGGTCACTTTCCCGGCGAACGTCGAATTCGGAGGATGTGTGAACATCGTACATCTGCATCTATTACTGAATCACCTTCCAGTCGTGGGCAGTCTGTTCGCGATGCTGCTCTTTGCGGGAACCCTGTATAGGCGAAGCGTGTCGCCGCGCTTCGCGCTTTGGTTCGCCGCTGGCCTGGGGGCGGCAGCCCTCGCCGTCTATTTCACTGGGGAACCGGCCGCGGACACAGTCGAAAAGATCGCCGGCATAACCGAGCGAAGCATCGAGCGGCATGAAGAGGCGGCAGAGCTTACGACCATCGTTGCGGGGATACTCGGCGGCCTCGCATTGATCTCTCTCTTGTTGTTCCGGCGCAGAGAAGTGCCGCGCTGGATTGGCGCCGCGGGACTGGTCGGAACCGTGTTGCTGTCAGCGGCGATGGGCTGGACCGCCAACCTCGGCGGTCAAATCCGTCATAGCGAGATTGGTGGTGCGGCGGCAGCCGGTGGCGGCGGGGAAGTCGAGCACGAAGCAGAGCAGTGAGTTTCAGGGAAACTCGCACAAAAGAACAGCGGATTCATTACGGATTTGTCGATCCGGCGGGCGCAGCTTACGCGGCATGGGATACTACGCTGATGGCCCACCCCCGCACAGCCACCGCTCGCCAGCCGAGCTCGCCGAAGCCGAAATACTAGCAGCGTTGCGCGGCGACTACTGCGGGCCCCTCACCCGGGTCGATGATCAAGAATCGCGGCTCACTCAGCCGTGCGCCATTCCGCGACGGCTGGCTCTGGTTCGCTGGGCTGACCGGCCGCGCATAAGGAGACGTACATGAGCGCCGAGACGAAAACGCCCGATACTCCGGTTAGCGTGCTGACTCCACCGGTGAGCTATCGCCGGTTGTTCGAGCCCGGCGTGTCATACAAACTGCTGCTGGCGATCGACAACGACGACAACGCCGCCGCGGCCATTCGGATTACCGCCGCACTTTCGCATCGCGGGGCGAATCCGACGGTGTTAAGGAGTCTCGAGCTGATGGCTCCCATCTCAACGGGCACTGCAGCTGATACCGCGCTGCTTTACACACAGGCCGCGCTCAGTGAAGAGTTTTACGAAGCTCAGGAGCGCGTGATCAAGGAGAAGATTCGCAACATTCTGGGCCGACAGCCGGCATGGCCCGTGGTCACGCTCATTGGCGATCCGCCTTCCACCATTGTCTCCGAAGCAGAGGAAAGCGCAGCCGAACTGTTGGTGATGGGCATACACCATCACGGGACTCTTGAACAGGCGCTTGGCGAAAACACGGCAACTCGCGTGATGTCGAAAGCAGTGATGCCGGTTTTCGGTGTCCGTCCCGACACCAGGCAGCTTCCGCGGCGGGTGCTGGTGGCGACCGACTTCGGCAACGCGAGCTGGGAAGCCGCACACATTGCTGCCAACCTCGTCGATCCGAGGGGCGTCGTGATCCTCGCTCACGTCGCGCCAACATCCCTCGTCATTGAAGAAGGCGACGAAGGTGCCGCGCTCGTTCAACGCGAAGGTATCGCGCACGCGTTTGAAAAACTCGCCAACGAAATCAAGACCGGCAAATCGATCCGGGTCGAGACCGTTACTCGTAACGGTGATCCAGGCACTGAGTTGCTGGCCGCGGCAAAACAGATCAACCCCGACATTATCGCGACTGCAAGACAGCGTCATAGCCTCGTCAGCCGACTCATCCTCGGCAGCGTGAGTCGCAAGCTCGTGCGCGATGGAGATTGGTCGATGCTGATTACGCCGCCTGCGCGCGGCCAGTGATTAAGGAGAGACGATGAACTTCGAGCTCGCCGGAGGAACGATGCTGAGGCTGAAAGACATAATGACTACCGATCTAGCGACGGCCACGCCTGACATGACTTTGCGCGAGGCAATCGCGATCCTCGCCGACAATCACGTCGGCGGCGCGCCCGTAGTCCAGGGTGGCAAGGTAGTGGGCGTGTTCTCAGCCAATGACTTGCTGGCATACATCACAGATCTCAATGCTGGTCCACCTTCCGAGGCACTCCGACGGCGCCGCACCTCACTCGAGGACGTTACGGTATCCGAACTAATGACTCGCGACATCAAGGCTCTCGCGCCCAACTGCTCTGTCGAGCAGGCCGCCGAGTTCATGCGCCGCAGTCAGATCCATCGCGTGCTGGTGATGGACGGACCCAAGCTCGTTGGAATCGTTACGACGACTGACGTCGCCAAGGCAGTCGCGCAGCACCGCGTGCGCACGAATACCTACGTATTCGGCTAAGGAGGTTTGGCGATAGGAGGGTAACGTGATGCAAAGACTCACAAGATTGATGGCAGGAGCGGTCGTTTTGACCACACTTTCCTGCGCGCCACGTCGATACTCGCCGGTTGAGGTCTATGCCAACGATTTCGACGTTTCGGCACTCGTTGGCCGATGGCAGGGAGAGTATCACAGCGAGGAGACCGGAAGGAGCGGTGACATCACCTTCAGCCTCCAGCCGGGCGAAGCGTCGGCTTATGGCGATGTGATGATGATTCCCAGGACTCCGACTCGCTCGACCGTTCCCGTTCAGGACCACGTCGTCGGTATGCCGGCACTGGGGACAGTGCGCCAGTTACTGACGATTCATTTTGTGCGCAAGGAAGACAACACTGTGATCGGCATGCTCGACCCGTATCAGGATCCTGAATGCTATTGCCGGGTTGTTACGACATTCCGCGGCGAATTCAAGGACGGCCGCACCATCGAAGGGACTTTCAGCACGCAGGGCGCCGATCAGATCGGGATGCGCGCCCAGGGCCTGTGGAAAGTCACGCGGGTGAAGAAGCTGGAGTAACTGGCGATCGGAGGTATACCATGACGGCGGGCGACTGCGAATGTAGTCGCCCGCCGCCACATCGCTGATCAACCGTTGCCTGAGATCACGACCAGCGACACGTTCCCGTCTGCGATTCGCTCCCGCCAAAGACGACGAGGACGCCGACCAGAAAGCCAAAGTCGTAGAGACGTCCGGCGTTGCGGCTTTCATACATCCGCACGCCCGGATTGAACAAGCTCACGACGAACGTGATCGGTGAGATGATGCCGTGCCAGAACCCAGCCCAGAATCCGGCGGGTCGGGCATCTGCAATTTCGTAGCGGGAGTTGGCTCCAGCGACGGCGAGTATGTTCGCCATTTTTTTTCTCCGGTTTGAACGACTGCCAGCGATCAGAAGCAGCGCGGTGGCTGTGATAGCCACCGCGCTGGAAAGGCTAGAGCGCCACTGTGAGTTTGTCCTCGACGGTTCTCACGCCAGGCGCCCGCCACGCAGCGGCCTCGGCCTCTTCGCGCTCGGCGAATGACCGCACCGTTCCGCGCAGTACTACGGTCCCATCCTTTGCTTCGACGGCGATATGATCGGCTTCGACCTCGGCGTTCCGACGGAGGGAATCCTTGATCTTTGTGCTCACCTCGTAGGCCGACACCTTCTTCGGTTTGACAGCGATGAAGTTGCTCACGCCCTTGACGCCGGTCAGGTTGCGGATGGCGGATTCAGCCGCCCACTTCTGATACTGCCACTCGACTTCGCCCCTGAGCTCGATCCAGCCCTTTTCGACGGTCGCTTTGATCTTGTCGTTGGGCACCTGGATGTCCCACTTAAGCGCGTTGACGGCGGCATGGGCGAGCTCGGTGTCGGTTCGCTTTGATTCACCCGCGAGCCTGACCTCGAGATCTTCAGCTACCGCCCGCACTCCACTGACGGAGCTCGCCACTCTTTCGGCTGCGTATTTCTGCGCGTAGCTGTCCACGAATCCCGTCAGGGTGACGACTGCATCCTTTACTGCCACTCCGATCTCCTTTTCGCCAACGCTCGGTTCCCACTTGAGCTCGGCGAGCACGTCTTGTTGCAGCTGCGAATCTGACTTCATACATACCTCCGGCTGAATAGATCGCAATCGAACCGCAACATGGCCGAATCGTCGTCGCAAGTCAGTCGGTCGATGCCGGAAGCGGCATCGGCCAAACTCGCATGTGTTGAAAGCGTTTTCTGCACACCGAATAGGCTCAATGCTGACTGATTCTCCCCGACAGTGAAGCAAGATTGCGGGCAACCCTAACGGCGGTCAGTCGCAATGCGAACCTTCATTGCTGTAGTGCTCGGATTGGCGGTGGGCGGTCTGCTTCTCTTCGTGGGAGACGCGTCCTTTGCCCACGTTACTGACACCAGAATTGTCCCCGGATATGCTGGAACTTCCCACCTCACGGAGTTCGTTGCGCTGTTCTGGACTTTCATCAGCATTAGCCTCGGAGCGTTGGTTACGGTGCGGGTGCGACCCACAACTGAGGCGATGGCAGGCTTCATAGTTGGTGAGTTGTTCTTCGGGGTGGGGCTTCTTCACCAATTCTGGCGCGCGCCGACTTGGTACAGCGCGGTGGCCGTGGTGTTGGTCATTCCGGCGGCCTTGCTTGGTGGATGGATGGCCTATCAGCTGCGAGCCGGCCAGACCGCTGCTACATAGTCTGGAAGACGAGAAAAGAAAAACGGCGGCGAGGAGCCGCCGTTTTCTTTCCGTATCTTCAATAGATCTTTCCAGCGAGCAAAGGTTCGGGACCCTGCGCCTCGGCGGGAACCGCGGCTGGATGAAAGACGAGAACGCAATTTCGCGCCGCGCGCGTCAGCGCGTCGGCGACACTGCCGCGCAACACTCGCGACAACCCGCCGCGACCATGCGTCGCGATTGCGATCAGGTCCGCGCGTTCTCTTCCGGCGTAAGCGGCAATCTCTTCGGCGATATCGTCGCCGATCACGACGTCAGTGAGAACACTCAGCTGACTTCCGCGAGTGTCGAGAGCTACGCGTGCCAAATATGACTTCGCTTCGGCCACGTCCTTCTCCCACCACGGCGCTTTTTGATTGACCGTCTCGGAGCTCGCATCCGTACGCTTTACCACGCTCAGCAGAATGATCTCTGAGTCCTCGAGCACCCCCAAAGTGGTTATCGGCTTCAGGATCTGCTCCGCCAGTGCGGAGCCATCGAGCGGAACTACGATTCGCTTGAATGCGCCGCGAATCTGCGGATTGAGATAGCTCGCCGGTGGCTTCACCACCAGCACGGGGATCGCCGTACGTCGAATCAGGGAGTCGGTGACACTGCCCAGTGAAAGCCGTGAGAAGCCACCGCGGCCGTGCGAGCTGATGACGATGAGATCGATGTCGTTCCGTTTCGCGTATCCCTCGAGGGCGTCTGCCACCGGTCCGGTTTCCAACGCCACCGTCACATCCACATCGGCTTCGCGACGACATTCAGCAGCCAGTGCATAGAGCTCTGTCAGCGCCGCATCGCGGTCGCGTTTCACATTCGTCGCGGCGGCGCGAAACTCGTCGACGCTGTCTGCCGCGCCGAAGTACGCGCCAGTGGTGAGGACTCGCACCAGTCTCAGCTTCGCATCACTCTTCGAGGCGATGCGCAATGCAACCCTGATTGCCTCACGGTCAAAGCCGGAGCAATCGGTCGGCACCATTATCGTCTTGTACATTTGCCCTCCTCGCGGATTCTGCTAAGCGAATGCGGCGACAGTGCGCTGCGCGAGCGGCTTTGGATCCGCGGCTCCTTCCCGGATTGCGGGATGGAACACGAAGACCGACGCACGAGCCGACCTGGTCAGCGCATCCGCCACGCTGCCATGAATCAACCGCGACAGACCGCCCCGTCCGTGCGTGGCAATCGCAATCAGATCTGCTTTTTCGCAACGGGCGAATTCGGCGATCTTTTCGGCGACATTCTCACCGATCACGATATCACTGGAGACCGTCAGCCCACGCCGGCGCAGCTTGGCCGCCATTGGGAACAGGTACGCTTCTGCCGCGGCGATGTCCTTCTCCCACCAGGGCAGCATCGGATCCTGAACCTGCTGTTGCGAGTAGGTCTGTGGCTTCAATACGTACAGCAGCGTGAGCTCGGCACCCTCGAGATCGGCCAGACCCGCGATGCGCGATAGTATCTGCTCGGCGAGCGCGGATCCGTCCAGCGGCACGATGATGCGCTTGAACGCACCGGCCACCTGCGGATTCAGATAACTGCGCGGCGGCTTCACGACCAGCACCGGAATCGTCGTCAGCCTGATCAGAGAATCGGTGACGCTGCCCAGCGACAGTCGCGCAAATCCATGACGACCGTGGGTGCTGATGACGATTAGATCGACGTGGGTGCGATTGGCATAACCTGCCAACGCATCGGCAATCGATCCCTGCTCGAGCGATGTGGTGATTTCCGCCGTTGTTATGGTCCTGCATTCGGCGGCCAGTGCGTGCAGCTCGGCGAGCTCAGTGTCGAGCTCTTGTTGCAACGCTTCCGCGGAGAGCGCCAGCCCATCGCCCGATGCGGCCATTCCTAGGAACGACGCGCTTGCCGATATCCTCACCAAATGGACCTTCGCTTTGGTTTTTTCGGCCAGTCTCAGTGCAACGCGAATTGCCTCGCGATCGAATCCCGAGCAATCTGTCGGAACCATAATAGTCGTGTACATGACGTCCTCCGTCGTACTGATGCGAGGCGAGCTGCACCTCAGTTGTGCGATCAGAATACGATTCGGAGCGAATCTGACACGTCAGCACATCGCTGATTTGCTGTAAGGCATTCCTTGTTTTTGTCGGTTAGCACGCTCAAAGCAGCCGGCTGAAAGCCGCCAGCCGCCAGCTGGTCGTGTTGTTTGTAGTTAACCCCGCCATAAGCGCCCCCAGGCCGCAGCGCTGTAAGGGAATCCCCACCCTCCGCCCCCGGCGATTCTCCCAAGAACTTCAGATACATCTCCCCAAAACTTGAGGCGAAGTCCGACAGTAGCTCTGCCCCGCCGGTCGTATCCTGGGTGCGTACTGAAACACCACCGTGACCCACATGGAGACGACAATGAGAAAGACCCTTTTAATGGCGACTGCGGCGATTGGACTCGGCGCAACTGCAGCGATGGCGCAAAGCCCATCCGCGATTCGCCTGCGTTTAGAGCCGGGAAGCGAAATCACCATTCAGGGAACCTCGACTCTCCACGACTTCCACTGCAAGACCGACAAAATCCTCGCCTACGTCGACGTCGATCCGTCGTACACCAAGGATCTGACCAAAGTGGCCAGGCCACTCGTGAGCGTGAAGGTCAATATCGTCGCCCGCACTCTGACATGCGGCGGTGGCGCGATCGACAACAACATGTACAAGACGCTGAAGACCGATCAGTTCCAGTTGATCAAGTACACGATGTCCGGCTACGACCTGCTCGATGCGACAACCAGCTCGTTCTCCGCGAACACCAAAGGAACACTGCAGATCGCGGGTCAGGACAAAGCCGTCGACATCAAGATCAACGCGGCGCGTCTGGCTGAAGGCAAGGCAACCGCAGAAGGCGAACAGACCATCAAGCTGACCGACTTCGGTATCGAGCCACCCAGCTTCATGTTCGGTCGCCTCAAAGTCGGCAACGAACTCAAAGTGAAGTTCAATCTGAAGGCAGGTCCGGAGCTGATCGCGCAACTGAGCGCTGCGATCAACGGCGAGTAATCACAACCCCAACGTTTTTAATACCAAGGAGCCCATATGAAACGCTACACATTCGCCCTCGCCGCCGCCGTCGCGACCTTCGCAATCGCGCCGAGACTGGCAGCGCAGCAGGCAACCCGAACTCCGATTCCGGCTTCAGTCGACACCGGCGTGCTACTCGATGGAATGGTGATCCCTCTCCCGGACTCCACTCCCGCCGACACGCTGAAGAAGATCGCCGGCATTAACAAGACCAGTCGTTTCCTCTCGACTGCTCCATCGGTCGAGATGCAGAACTATCGCCCCGAAGACAAGCGCGGCATCAACATCTTCGAGGCGCCGAAGGATGAATCAGTTCCTTACAGCGGGTTCAAGCTCCAGTGGGGTGGCGCGTTCACGCAACAGTTCCAGGGCCTCGATCACAGCAACACCGCGGCTCCGAGACTGGTGACTACCAACGGTGTGACGACAGATGCGAACAAGCTGATTCGGATCGGTCACGGCCCCAACAACGCGGTGGCCAACCTGTACCTGAATGGCCAGCTCGCGAAGGGTATCCGAGTCGCAACCACCATCTACTCGTCAGCGCGCCATCATCAGGAGACCTGGGTCAAGGACGGCTATCTGTTGATCGACGCTTCACCAATCGATTGGCAGCCGCTGAATGACATCATGAAGTACGTCAGCATCAAGGCTGGTCACTTCGAGATCAACTACGGTGATGCGCACTTCCGTCGCACCGACAACGGCAACGCGATTCGCAATCCGCTGGTCGGCAACTACATCATGGATGCCTTTACGACCGAAGTCGGTGGCGAAGTCTACGTTCGCCCCGGGCCGTTCCTGTTCATGGGTGGCATCACTGGTGGTGAGAGCCGTGGCATGATCACCAGCCCGGATCGTCGGCAACCGAGCTACCTGATGAAGGCCGGCTTTGACAAGCAGTTCACGGACGATTTCCGCTTCCGTCTTACCGGATCGGAGTACGCGACCGCGAGCTCGGTGAGCAACACGCTGTTCAGCGGTGACAGAGGTGGCTCGAGATACTATGACGTCCTCGAGAACACCAGCTCCACCGAGACGGCGCAGGCCTGGTCAGGTTCGATGCAGCCGGGTCTCAAGAACAGCATTCACTCGATCGTGCTGAACCCGTTCGTCCAGTTCAAAGGCCTCGAGCTCTTCGGAAACATCGAGAGAGCGAAAGGACGCGCACAGGGCGAAGTCGATAACCGCACCTGGAAGCAGAATGTTGGCGAAGTGGTCTACCGCTTCCTGCCGGATCAGAGAGTGTACGTCGCCGCTCGCTACAACACCGTCAAGGGCCAGCTCACGGTTGGCGCTCCGGATGTGACAGTGAACCGTTGGCAGACGGGTGGTGGCTGGTTCATGACTCCAAACATCCTGACCAAGGTCGAGTACGTGAACCAGAAGTACCTGGATTTCCCGACCACCGATATCCGTAACGGCGGTCAGTTCAAAGGCTTCATGGTCGAAGGCGTGGTCGCCTTCTGAGGAAAGGCGCAGTGCTTTTCTCGAGCGCGCCAACGGCAGCACCGCTGTTCAAGACACTCTCGCGGCAGGAATGCGAGAGTGTCTTGCTGCGTAATAACGTCGGCCGGATCGCCTACGCGGTTCATGATCGGGTGAGCATTGTGCCGATTCACTATGTGTTCGTGAATGGCTGGATATACGGTCGCACAACGTCTGCCGGAAAACTGCGGCAGATACTGCGCAATAGACGGATCGCTTTCGGAGTCGACGAGCAGAGTGGACTGTTCGATTGGCGAAGTGTCATCGTGCACGGGCCGCTATACGTGGTTCAGCCCGATACGACTCAGCTCACCCGCAACGTTTACCGCACGGCGGTCTCGCTGATTCGGAAGCTCACTCCGGAAGCGCTCTCGGACCTGGACCCGGTTCCATTCCGCGATCAGCTGATTCGAATCCGTGCAGTCGATGTATCAGGCCGCGCGGCCGAGCCGCTTGGAGGACGGCGGCTGTTTCCGGATACCGCCGACGTCATCTCGGAAACCGGGGAGCCGACCGCAGACGCGACTCTGCGTGCGCAGGTCGAGTCCGCGATAGCTGTCCTCGGCGTCCCGGAGAATGCCGATGTTCACGTCGAAGTGTTCGATGGCGTGGTGGCGCTGAGTGGAACGGTGGAAACAACTCGCGACCGGCACGCAATCGAAGCTGAGATTCTCAAGATCCCGACTGCGCTTGCGGTTGTTCAGGAAATCGAGACAACTCTGCCGGCCAATCAGGATCCGCTGCCGGCGGAGCTCGCCCGTGATGCACTCAACAAGGTTCGCCTCGCCGGAGAGCTAACAAGTGACGGACTCAAAATCGTAGTCGAACACGGGTGGCTGCGGCTCGAAGGCATTACCAAATCATACAGACACCGTGACGAAGTGCTGCGTCGACTCCGGTCGGTCAGCGGCGCACGCGGAGTCATCGATCGTAGCCACGTCGCTGGATCGGCGATGTAGGAGGAAACAATGTCAGCAACCGAGACGGTAGAAAGAAGCGAAGCGCGCTTGACCCCGCCTGCTGTGGGCGCGCCGCTCATAACGCTGGCCACCGATGGAACATCGCAATCGGATCCCGCGATTGCGTTCGCGCTTGCTCTCTCGAAGCGGAGATCAGTCGATGTAAGAGTCGTTACAGTCGTTGATCATTTGCCGGTTCCATTCGGGGACATCGATCTCAAGTTGATGTCGGAGATCGAGGAAGAGATGAAGCGCGATGCGCTCACCACGGTCACACATCAGGTCAGCATCGGTGGCGACCAGAACTGGCGAATCGGGCTCGAGAGCGGGAATCCCGCCGAGCGCATCAGCTCCGTAGCGGCGAAGACGGGTTCATCGATGATCATTCTGGGTCTCGGCGGACACGGACTTACCGATCGCTTGTTCGGAAGCGAGACCGCGTTGCGGCTGATTCGCATCAGCCGCACTCCGGTATTGGCGGTGGCACCGGATGCTCCCGTAGAACCGCGGCGTATTCTGGTTGCGATGGACTTCAGCGAAGCGAGCATCGAAGCAGCTCGTCTGGCGCTCGAGTTCGCGGACAAGAAGGCGACCATGGTACTCGCCCACTGCGTACCGTGGAGTCCCAGCGACTATGTGCCCGAGAGATGGTTCCGGTCCCACGAAGTCGCGATCGCCGCGGAGCTGACGCGTGTAACCCGCTGGCTCGATGCGCACAAGAAGTTCCGCATCAGTCACCGCATACTATATGGTAGGGTCGCCCAGACGCTGCTGTCGTACGCCGAAGAGATCGGCGCCGATCTCATAGTTACGGGCACCCATGGCCGGTCCGTAATCGGACGGATTCTCGCCGGCCAGACAGTCGCCAAACTCGTTCGCGGGGCACGCTGCTCAGTCCTTGTTCTGCCTGCAGCAGCAGCATTCAAGTTTTCGGATGGGCTCCCCGAAACTGCTGCTACTGTAGGTGGAACGGACTGGACCAGCGTGCTCAGCGAGTTCTCGCGCAACAACGCCGGTCGCCGCGCGCGGCTGGAGATCGATGACGTCGAGCTCGGCGCACAAACCGAGATGTCCGGCTACCGCTTTCAGGGTGCTTCCTACGAGAGGGATGCGAATCGGGTCACGCTGATGTTTGGAAGCGGGAAGGCATCGGGCTCCCATCTCGAACGCGGCATCACCGAGGTCAAGTCCATCGAAGTCCTGTCTGGCCGGAACAGCGGAGCGGACATCGCTCTCGCGATTGGACACGACGGTGGTCAGACGTTGCTGGTGTTCGACGTTCCGGAAACGACGGCAGCGAGGGCTGACAAGTGATCGCCAACTCCGCGCGCGCGGCCACCCCGACTTTGCAGCCGCCAACTACCGGGCGCTCGGGGTCAACGCGGTCACGCGAGCGTCGGCCTGAGCACCCGGAGTTGAACCTCATAGTTCCCGGCGTCGCGCTGACGATGATCGTCGTCGGCGCCGTCGAGGGCTACATCTCCGGACAATGGACCTACGCGAAGGCGCTATGGGAAATCGGTTTGATCGGCTCGGGATTCCCCGTAGTGTTCCGCACGGTCCGCGGAATGCTTCGCGGAAACTTTGCCGCCGATGTCATAGCCAGTCTTTCCATCGTCACGGCTGCGGCAATTGGAGAGCCATTCGCCGGTCTCGTGATCGTATTGATGCAAACTGGCGGAGAAGCGCTCGAAAGATTTGCCGAACGCCGCGCTTCGGCGGCTGTTAGCGAGCTGGAAAAGAAAGCGCCGCGCATCGCACACCTCCTCGATCCTACCCGCGGGCTCGTCGACGTTGCGGTTGATAAGATCGAGATCGGCGACACCTTCCTCGTTCGACCGGGCGAGCTGATTCCCTGCGACGGCACCGTCCTGAGCGGCATCTCCGAAATCGACGTTTCTCAGCTCACCGGCGAGGCGATTCCAGTGCCGGCAACCAAAGGTGCCGAGGTAATGAGCGGATCACTCAACGCCCACGGTGTGTTGAGCATTCGGGCGACCGCTCCTGCTGCCGAGAGCCAGTACTCGCGGATTGTCGAGCTGGTTCGGTCGGCGCAGGAGTCGAAGGCGCCGCTGCAAAGGGTCGCCGATCGGTACGCAATCTGGTTTACACCGCTCACGCTGTTCCTCTGCACACTCGCGTACGCGTTCACCGAATCCTGGGTGATCGTGCTCGCCGTCCTTGTCGTCGCTACGCCGTGCCCGCTGATTCTGGCAACGCCCGTGGCAATCATCGGCGGCATCAACAGGGCGGCGCGGCGTAAGATCATCATGCGGCACGGCGGCGCACTGGAAAATCTCGCCGACGCGAGCATCGCAATCTTTGATAAGACCGGCACGCTGACGATTGGCAAGCCAAGTGTGAAGCACGTTGTCACGCTGCCCGGTTTCACCGAGCAAAAAGTGCTGACCTACGCGGGAGCGGTTGAACACGGATCGAGCCATCTGCTCGCCAGAGTTCTCGTTGACGAGGCCGTCCGGCGATTCGGGTCGCTGCCAGAGGCGTCCCAGCACCGGGAAGCGCCGGGGCAGGGACTGGCCGGACTGGTCGAGGGCACTGACGTAGTCGTCGGCAGTCGCGCATTCGTCTCGACGAAGGCGACCGTCTCACTCCAGGCATTTGCGGCATTTGAAGACACCGACGCGGGTCTCAGAGCGTACGTCCTTCTTGACGGCAAGCCTGCCGGAATCATCGAGTACCAGGACGAAATGCGCGCTGAGCTGCCGAAGCTGCTGCAGAACCTCGCGAAATTCGGCATCACTCGTCGGATCCTGCTATCTGGTGATCGGGTAGCCAACGCGCGCGCTGTCGGTGAGCAGGCAGGCATGGACCAGATTTACGGTGAGCTCCTGCCTGGTGATAAGGCAGCGATCGTCTCCCGCTATCGTGCTGCCGGCGATGTCGTGTTGATGGTGGGCGACGGTACCAATGACGCGCCCGCGCTTACGGCAGCCGATGTCGGTGTTGCACTTGCCGGTCACGGTGGCGGCGTCACTTCGGAAGCGGCCGATGTCGTGATTCTCGTGGACGATCTCAGCAAAGTCGGCGAGGCGATGTCGATCAGTCACCGCACGATGAGAATCGCGCGCCAGAGCATCGTCGCCGGTTTGGGACTCAGTGCGATCGCGATGTTGTTCGCAGCATTCGGTTACATCCCACCCACTGCTGGCGCTTTGCTCCAGGAAGGGATAGATGTTGCCGTGATCTTCAACGCGTTGCGTGCAAGCTGGGGACACTGAGATCGAAGCTCGAAAAGGAGGATCGATGTATAAAGTCATCATGGCACCGACAGCTGGCGACGATATCGAAAGACCGGCGATCTCGTTAGCGGTACGACTCGCGCGGAAGTTCGATGCGGAGCTTCACCTGGTGAGAGTGGAAACCGCCCCAGTCGCCGTCGACCCGATCCCCGGGAAGAACCCGCTTACGATAACCGACCGTGATTGGCGTGAAGCGAGATTGGAGCGGCAGCGCAAGCTCGAGTCTGCCGGTGCGCAGGCTCGCGCGCTCGGAGAGATTCGGGTGATCACCGCGCTCGAAGACGGAATCGTCAACCCCACTCTCGTCGACTACGCTCGCCGGTTCAACGTCGATCTGATCGTCATGTCCAGTCATCTGCGCGGCGGGCTCAAGCGCCTGACGCTGGGCAGCACGGCCGACTACCTGATCCGAAACTCGGACATACCCGTGGTGATTGCGAAGCCGTCACTAGTGATGAGCGACGAGCCGTCGAACACGATCGGCAAGATCGTCGTCGCGCTGGATGGATCGGCGCTGGCCGAACAGATCGTGCCGCACGTTACGATGCTCGCGTCACGGCTGGGTGCGTCGGTGAGGCTGCTGCGGGTATTGACGCCCCAGAACTACGCGCAGGAGCGCATTATGCAACCCGGCTTGCCGTGGTGGGATGCGGACATCTCTGAGGCGAATTCCTACCTCACGGGCGTTGCCGAGAACCTCGTCAAACAGGGAATCGACGTCTCCACCCAGGTCGTACTGAGCGACAACGTCGCGACTGCAATCCTCGCTCACGTCAGCGAAACGGAGGCAGATCTATTGGCGATTGCCACCAGCGGAGCTGGCGGATTCAAACGTCTGGTTTTCGGAAGTGTGGCTGACGAGGTGACCCGCGAATCACCGACTTCGCTGCTGATCTTCCATGCGATCGAGAGTGCGGCTAAATCAGATTTGCCGCAAGGCGACCAGCAAAAGACTGTCGCTACTGCATAAGGAGGACTGCGATGATGCACGCCGATAAGTCATCTCCAGAATCGAGAAAGCCGACTGCGACTGATGCGATGCTTGCACCGCGACACGGGGAAGTGGTTTTTCGCGAGCTGGCACGCGACGAGATCGAAGAGATCATCGCCCGCAACAATGTCGGTCGTGTTGCCTTTGCCTTTCATGACCGTGTCGACATTCAGCCGATTCACTACGTCTATGAGCGCGGCTGGCTGTATGGTCGGACATCCGAGGGCGACAAGCTCGCGACGCTCCAGCACAACCAGTGGGTTGCTTTCGAGATCGATGAGATCAAGGACACCTTCGACTGGCGAAGCGTCGTCATTCACGGCAGTTTCTGGCGACTTCATCCACTTGGAAGCCCGCGCGCTGAAGAAGTGTGGGCCAAGGCGGCGGAGCTGGTTTCGCACATCGTCCCCGGTGCGCTGACGGATCAGGACCCCGTCGCCTTCCGGCACGTTCTCTTTCGCATCGCCATCAGCGATGTGCGAGGCCGAGAAGCGAAGCTCAAGTCGGGGTCAAGCGCCGATACGGCTGACGTGGAAAGAATCTGAATAACAGGAACCTCTCCACCCCGGCGGCGACTATTGACCGTGTGGGCCTTCGCCGGCTACAGGCAGGCTGAACTCGACACGCGTGCCGCGCCCTGATTTGCTCTCGACACGGATCTCGCCGCCGTGTCCCTCCACGATGCCTTTGGCAATCGCGAGACCTAGTCCTGCGCCCTGACGGTCGGTGCGCGTCGACTGCCAGTAACGATCGAACACCTTCGGCAGTTGCTCCTCCGGGATTCCTCGACCGGTGTCGGCGACTGAAAAAATCACATCATCACCGGTCTGTCTGGCCGCGATTGTTATCGTTCCCCCTGATGGCGTGAACTTGATCGCATTGCCCACCAGGTTTGACATGACCTGTTGAAAGCGCTCGCCGTCGGCCTCTACCTCGGGCAGACCCTCTTCGATCCGCACGTCGAATTTGATGTTCTTGTCTTTTACCAGCGGACGCAGCGTCCCGAGCGCTTCCTCGAGGAGTCGTGATGGCTTAATCGCCTCTCGAGCGAGACTGAGCTGGCCCACATCCAGCCGGGTGACGTCCAGCAGGTCTCGAATCAATGCGTCCATCTGCTCCGCTGCATCGGCAATTAGCGCAAGGTTCTCGTGTGTTTCCTCGCCGTTCTTGGCGTTGAGCACGGCACGACTCAACATTTTCACTGCAGCCACCGGGTTGCGCAGGTCGTGCGACACGACTCCGACGATTTCTTCGCGAGCGCGCAGGCTACCGCGCACGGTGTCCAACAGCCGCGAATTGTCGAGCGCCAGTGCTGCCAATCGGCCAAGGTCTTCCGCAAATCCGAGATCGTCGACGTCGAATCCGCGGCTGGCGCGGAACAAGCTCAGCACACCAATCAGTTGGCCGCGCGCGATCAACGGCAGGTAGAGCGCTGATCGTGGGTCCATCGCCCGCATGGCTGCGATGTAAGCCGGGTTGCTGCTGGACTCGATAACCCGCTTGCCGGCATCGGTGCGCAGAATGACCGGAGCTCTGGTGACGAGAATCTCGGTCAGCGGATGCCCGACAGGGGGTTTTCTCACGCCAGCATGGCTAATTGCCCTCAATAGCTCGTCAATCGCCGGATCGGTGTGGCAAACTGATCCAGCGCGGTAACCATCACCAACGCGGTTTTCGACAATGCACCCATCGGCTAACGCCGGCACTGCAAGATTGGCGACGCTGTTGAGCACTTCGCCGGAACCGAACGCGGACGCGAGTTTCTCGCCTGCCGCCGCCAGGAATTCCTGCCGCTTCTCGAAATTCTTGCGAGACGTGATGTCGCGCAGCACTACTGCATAAACGATGTTGTCGCCTTGGTGTACCTGTGAGATTGCCGCCTCGGCGGGGAATTCCTCGCCGTTCTTTCGGACTCCGGCGATCTCGCGCCGTTCGCCCATGCGGCGTGCAGTCACCCCTGAGCGCCCGAAATCCGCCACCTGGCGCGCATGATTGCCGCGATATCTGTCCGGCATCAACACCTCGACCCGCTGGCCGACGATTTCGTCCGACGCCCAGCCGAAGATCTTTTCCGCCCCCTTGTTGAAGAAGGTGATCCGCTGGAAATCGTCCATGCAGATCACCGCATCGGCCGCGATCCCAACAATCTCCGCCAGAATGTCGTGGGTTATACGCTCAGTCATCTGTGTAAGGAGTTCCCTGACGCAAGCTGTAGCGGTTTCGCCGCGAACAATCCTCTATCTCACGACAGAGGCACAAGTTCCTCAATCGTACTTTCCGTGACAGCGTACGATAACCATTTGAGGCTTAACTCGTGAGCGAACAAGTCAAGGACAAAACACGTGGCGGATTGCTGGGTCAGCCCAGCAGTCGTCGCGATTTCCTACGTAAAACCGCCCTTAGCGCGATCGTCGGCGGCAGCGTTGCCGCATGCAAAGTCGACGAATCCGGCGCCCAACAGTCCAAAGTGCACGAGGCCGACCATAGCGGCGGCTCAATGGCGCCAAATCCGGCACCGCTTTCCGCCGCCGCCGCCGCGGACGCGATGGACAAGATGCACGAGGCGGGCATCAAGGCATTCCCGGCCAAGACCGCCGGTAAGGGCAATCAGCTGCTCAAGCCGCGCATCGAAAAAGGGGTCAAGATTTTCGATATCACCGCGAAAAAGATTCGCTGGGAAACGGCGCCCGGCCAATTCGTCGAAGCATGGGCGTACAATGAGCAGGTCCCCGGACCGCAAATCCGCGTGCGTGAGGGCGATCGCGTTCGCCTGAACATCAAGAACGAATTGAGCGAATCGACCGCCGTTCACTTTCACGGCGTCGAGCTTCCCAACAACCAGGACGGCGTTCCCTTCATTACTCAGCCGCCGATCAAACCCGGCCAGAGCTACACCTACGAATTCACCGCGCCAAATCCAGGCTCCCACATGTACCACTCACACCACAACTCGGCGACGCAGGTCGGGCTGGGGCTGCTTGGTGCGTTCATCATCGAGCCGAAGGATCCGGATCCCGTCGAGAAGGCCGATGTCGATTACATCATGGTGCTCAACGATGGCGCGCACGGCTACACCTTCAACGGGAAGAGCTTCCCCGCGACCGAACCGGTAGTCGCCAAACTCGGCCAAAAGGTCCGCCTGCGTTTCATGAACGAAGGCATGATGATCCACCCGATGCACCTCCACGGCATGCACATGACCGTGATTGCTAAAGATGGGTGGAATGTTCCCGCGCCCTGGAAGTGCGACACCCTCAACGTGTCCCCAGGCGAGCGCTGGGATGTCATCGTGAATTGCAACAATCCGGGAACGTGGGCATTCCACTGCCACATTTTGCCGCACGCCGAGTCCGATCACGGAATGTTCGGCATGGTGACGGCGCTGGTGGTGAAGTGACCAACCCGACTCGTCCAGTCTTGGTTCGCACGCCAGCGCGGGGAGTCGTTTCTCCCAGGCGCCTACCCCGCTGGCTGCGCGCCATTCTGGGCGTTCCGCTCGAGCAGAAAGTGCTGGGCGCGAATTCCATTGTCCTCGCCATCGCCATCGCGCTGTTTCTTTCACCGTTGAGTGGTGGCAATGTTCGGTGGAGCGACATGGCCATTCTGTTCGGGTCGCTGAGCGCGGGAGCGATTGTCAGCTACCTCCTGATCAAGGTGGCGCTGAAACCGGTGAAGGTGCTCGAGCAGATCGCCCATAAGGTGTCCCTTGGCAGAGTGAGCGAGAGGGTGCCGACGTCGCTGGTCGCCGACCCTGACCTGGCCCTGCTCGCCGCAACGTTGAATACCATGCTCGACAATCTCGCTGCGGGCAGAAAGCGCATGGCCGCTCTGGCGGCGGACGTTGTCTATGCGCAGGAGCGGGAGCGTTCGCAGGTTGCGCACGATCTCCATGATTCCATCGGTCAAACGCTGGCGGCCGCAAGCTTCCAGGTCGCCGCCGCTGCCAACCAGGACAACATGACTGATGCGCGGGCGCAGTTATCATCCGCCCGTGAGCTGTTGCGCAGCTCTCTCGAAGAAATTCGCAACGTCTCGCGCTCGCTGCATCCACGCGTGACGGAAGACCTCGGCTTGCCAATCGCGCTGCAGGGGCTGGCTGATGTCACTCGTCAGCGATCATTGATTGATGTACGCGTCGAGGTCGATTTGCGCGGTGAGCGCGTCCCAGGTGGCTTGTCCGCTACCTTGTACCGAATCGCGCAGGAGGCGCTGCGCAATATTGAAATGCACGCCGATGCCGGCAACGCCTTCGTCTCGCTATCCGCCCGCAACGGCCTGATCGAGCTCGAGGTCAGCGATGATGGGTGCGGTATGGACAACGCGCTGGAAAAGATGGAGAGCAACCCGGTGCTCGGCCGGATGCGGCAGCGCCTCTCCCTTGCCGGCGGAGAATTACATATTCATAGTACTCGCGAATGCGGCACCCGGATAATCGCCCGGGTCCGGATCGAAAAGGAAGAGGGCAAAGACCAAGCGGGGGAGGGTGAGGCTGCTTGAGTAGCGACGGCGTAATTTCAGTGGTGCTGGTCGACGATCACGCTGTAGTGCGTGCCGGTCTGAAGGCGGTGCTCAGCACGGCGAAGGACATCAAGGTCATTGGCGAGGGAAGCAATGGCAAGGATGCGATTTCGCTGGCGCAGCGACTCGACCCGGACGTCATAGTGATGGACCTGTCCATGGGCGAGATGGACGGCGCGGAAGCCACCAAGGAGCTCAAGTCCAAGGACACCCGCAGCAAGATCCTGATTCTCACCATGCACGCCGAGGACACCTACCTGGTACCGCTGCTCGAGGCCGGCGTCAGTGGTTACCTGGTCAAGAGTGCCGCCGATCGCGAGTTAATAGATGCCGTGCGTGCCGTCGCGCATGGCGACGTGTACATGCAGCCGTCCGCGGCTCGAGCGCTTGCGCAGCGTATTCAGCGGAAAGCAGAGCACGCCGACGAGCGCACGAAGTTCGAGAAGCTCACCGAGCGCGAGCAGAATGTCCTGCGGTTCGTTGCACGCGGTTTTAGCGCTCCGGAAATTGGCGAGAAGCTGTTCATCAGCCCGAAGACCGTCGATACCTACAAGCAGCGCATCAACGAGAAGCTCGGTCTCACCCACCGCTCCGACTACGTCGACTTCGCGCTGAAAATCGGTCTGCTGTCAGACTAGCGCCTGGCGCAAGCGGGCGGCGCATTCTCCGCCTTCAAAGTCATGATCGCTTTGCCGACGACCGGCATCATGCTCTCGATCCGCGCCGGCAGCCTGCACTCGTCGTCAGTGAAGTTGAACCGGATCAAGCCTTCCCCGTCGTAGTGCTTGGGGTCTCGCACATGCATTTCCACCAGCACCGTATGCAGCTCGCCCAGCGCCGTCGCGGTAACTTCGCGACGAATCACCTGGACCAGAATCGGGTTGCGCGCCGCGTCGAAGTGCCGGTCGAACCGATACGTTGTCCCCGGGGTCAGCGGCAGGGTGCGCAGGAAGAAAATGAATGAGAGCTCGTCGAGCGACGAATCGGTCGGACTCATTCCCTTTGTTCCATCCTTCGCTTCCCATCGCTTTTGATCCGGGTACACATCGACCGAAACGTTGTCATGAGTGAGAATGCTGCGCTCCTCCTTGATGTAGCGTAGCGCGCTCCTTCTCGCCGGATCAAACCATGACTCGCTCTTGCTCTCGCCCGTGAAAAGGGCGACCCGCACGCGCGAATTGAAACGCAGCAGGTAGGTGCTCGTGCCGCGAACGTCGGCCGGACCTTCCACCCACATCGTGCTCTGCCCGATCTGGTTTCCGTTGGCGAGCCTGACGTCGTAGCTCAGTCGCTCGCCAATGAAAAACGGAAGCCTGGGCGAAGGGTCGTCCGCCAGGTGGGCCACGCAGACAGTGAGGAGTAGCACACACTTGAGCATGCACGAAGATGCCGCCATTCCTCGGCGACATCAGTCAGGCTGATTAGCTGTTTCCGACGACCTTCGCTTACTCGGCTGTAGGGGAAAACCTTACCGTCCGGCCGTCGACCCGGCCAGCATGCGGCGAACATGCCCGGCAATCATCCCTTCCTCGTTTGTAGCAATAACGTCCACCCGCACTCGACTCCCGTCGGTCGAAATTGTCTCGGCGCTAGCACGATTGCGGGACTCGTCGATTTGAATGCCGAGAAACTGGAGGCCATTGCAAATTTCCTGGCGGACTACCGCCGAGTGCTCGCCGACGCCGCCAGTGAAGACCAACGAGTCGAGGCCAGCGAGTGCAGCCGCGTATGCTCCGATCGCTTTCCTTGCCTGATAAGTGAAAACATCGAGCGCCTCGGCGGCCTTGGGATTCGTGGCTCGTGCAGCGAGGAGCGTCCGAATATCGGAGCTGAATTCGGAAATACCGAGCAAGCCTCCGTCTCTATCCACCGCCTTCTCGACGTCCGCCACCGAAAGGCCGAGTGCGCGCATCATGAAGAGCATCGCGCCGGGATCGAGATCGCCCGACCTCGTGCTCATTACGATGCCGCCGGTCGGAGTCATTCCCATGCTCGTGTCGACAGATTCGCCAGCCAGTAAAGCGACGAGGCTCGCGCCATTACCGAGGTGGGCAACAATGGTCTTTGGTAAGAGGCGCCCCGACTTTCGGAGCCTGGCGACGATGTATTCGTAGGACAATCCGTGAAAACCGTAACGGACGACGCCGTGCTCCGACAGATTTCGCGGCAGACCGAAGCGCCGGGCACGCACTGGTAGGCCACTGTGAAAAGCGGTGTCGAAGCAGGCGACCTGAGGCAGATGGGGGAGGCGTCTCGATATCGCGTCAACTGCGCGCAGCTCGAGCGGCAAATGATTGGGCGCCAGCGAAATGAGCTCCCTTAGCGCTGCGCGTACGTCCGAGTCAATAGCTACCGCTTCACGGAAACGAGTGCCACCATGTACCAGGCGGTGGCCGACCGCCGTGACGGCGGCGAGCTGAGACTTACTGTCTAACTCGTCGAGAATCCTCGATGTTGCCGCATCGCAGCCGGCCTCAGACTTGAATTCGATCGAACCGCGACTGAGCTGCTCGTCGCTGCCGTTCGCCGCGAACAGTGCGTACTTGACTGTCGAGGATCCAACGTTGAGGACAAGTATCAACCGCCGTTCCACTGCCAATTGCGCACGTCCGCCATGTCTTCACCCGTTTCGCGAATGTACGCGGCGTGCTCGGCGAGCATCTGTTGCCAGAGCTGGATGGTCGCGCGCTCTTTCTGGGCGAGTCCGCACCGCTTGACGACATCGATCGCCAGATGATAGCGATCGAGATCGTTGAGGACCGTCATGTCGAACGGCGTGGTGGTCGTTCCTTCTTCCTTGTAGCCACGCACGTGCAGGTTCGGATGATTGGTGCGGCGGTAAGTGAGACGGTGAATCAGGAGCGGATACCCGTGGAAGGCGAACACGATCGGCTTGTCCGTCGTGAAGATTGCGTCGAAGTCGGCATCGGGTAGACCGTGCGGATGCTCACTGGCTGGTTGCAGTGCCATCAGGTCGACAACGTTCACGACGCGTACGCGGAGTTTCGGCAGGCTCGCGCGCAGCAGATCAACGGCCGCGAGCGTTTCCATCGTCGGCACATCACCGGCGCATGCCATCACCACGTCTGGCTCTGCGCCGCCATCGTTGCTGGCCCAATGCCAAATGCCGATTCCCGACTCACAGTGTCTGATTGCAGATTCGATGTCGAGCCACTGCGGTGCTGGTTGCTTTCCGGCTACGATGACGTTGATGTAGTGCTTGCTGCGCAGACAATGGTCCGCGACCGATAACAAAGTGTTCGCGTCCGGCGGAAGGTAGATGCGAATCACGTCCGCCTTCTTGTTGACGACGTGATCCAGAAAACCCGGATCCTGGTGGCTGAATCCGTTGTGATCCTGCCGCCAGACGTGAGATGTCAGCAGGTAGTTCAGCGATGCGAGCGGCTTCCTCCACGGTAGAGAGCGCGTCACCTTGAGCCACTTCGCATGCTGATTGAACATCGAATCGACGATGTGGATGAATGCTTCGTAGCAAGAGAACAATCCGTGACGGCCGGTCAGCAGGTATCCTTCCAGCCATCCCTGACAGGCGTGCTCGCTGAGCATTTCCATAACGCGGCCATCGGGCGAGACATGGTCGTCAGTCGGAAGGATCTCCTCAGTCGACACGCGCGACGTCACCTCGAAAACGGCGTCCAGCCTGTTTGAGCTCGTCTCGTCTGGACCAACAATCCGGAAATTGCGCGCTTCCTCGTTCAGTTTCATGACGTCGCGCAGATAGCGGCCCAGCACCCGGGTTGCCTCGCCGGTCGTCCTGCCGGGTGCCTTCACATCGATCGCGTAGTCACGGAAATCCGGCAAATCGAGCTGCCTGAGCAAAAGGCCGCCGTTCGCGTGCGGATTCGAACCCATCCGACGCTTTCCCTTCGGGGCCAGCTCGGCGAGCCCGGATACGAGGCGGCCTTGCTCGTCGAATAATTCATCGGGCCGGTAGCTTCGCATCCATTCCTCGAGCAGGCGGAGATGCTCAGGGTTGGAGCGAATCTCCGCGATCGGTACCTGATGCGAGCGGAAAGTGCCCTCGACTTTCTTACCGTCCACCACCCGTGGACCCGTCCAGCCCTTGGGTGTTCTCATGACAATCATTGGCCAGCGCGGCCGTTCGGTGAAACCGTTTTTCCGAGCATCCTGTTGGATGCGACGGATCTCGCCCACGATCTCGTCGAGTGTCGCGGCCATCTGCTGGTGTACGGCGGCCGGCTCGTCACCTTCAACCAGGTAAGGCCGATAGCCAAGGCCGGAAAGCATCTCCTCCAGCTCGCTGTATGGCATCCGCGCCAGGACAGTCGGGCCCGCGATTTTGTAGCCGTTCAGATGCAGTATCGGCAGCACCGCGCCGTCGTGCACGGGATTGAGAAACTTGTTCGAGTGCCAGCTGGTTGCGAGCGCGCCGGTCTCGGCTTCGCCGTCGCCAATCACGCAACACACCAGCAAGTCCGGATTGTCGAACGCGGCACCGTACGCGTGCAGCAAGGCATAGCCGAGCTCTCCGCCTTCGTGAATCGAGCCCGGAGTCTCAGGCGACGCGTGGCTTGGAATTCCACCGGGAAACGAAAACTGCTTGAACAGTTTCCGCATTCCGGCGAGGTCTCGAGTTATCTCCGGATAGATCTCGGTGTAGGTGCCCTCGAGATAGGTGTTCGCAACGACCGCCGGTCCGCCATGACCGGGCCCGCAGATGAAAATGCAATCCAGATCGTCGCGCTTGATCACCCGGTTCATGTGCGCGTAGATGAAATTCAATCCCGGCGTCGTACCCCAGTGGCCGAGCAAGCGCGGCTTCACATGCTCGAGTCGCAGCGGCTCGCGGAGCAGCGGGTTATCGAGTAGGTAGATCTGGCCGACCGAGAGATAGTTGGCGGCGCGCCAGAAAGCGTCGATGCGGGATAGCTCGCCGGGCGGCAGAGTCGCAGCCTCTGCGAGCGGTTCTGATCCGATTGCTGTCATGCGAGTTTCACGCTTAGTCGTTCGCCTCTTGTGATGCCAGCTCGAGATGGAAACGGTGCAGGAATCTGTGAATCACCGGCGCAAACAAGACGCCCACCATCGTTATGAACGTCACGCCGCTGAACAGTGCGTAGAATCCGGCGAACAGGTGGAGATGACCGACTTGAGCTGCGCTCAAACCGGTAGGGTCCTGCGGCGGTCCTTCCCCAGCGAGAATCATCGCCGAGTAGTAGAAGGATTCGCTCCAGATCATGTGTCCGAAGATGTGGTAGCCGATCATCCCGATCAGCAGGCCGCCACCAATTGCCGACGTGGCGATCGTGAAGCTGCGCACCATCTTCAGCGCGAAAACTCTGCGCGTTGGCATCGGTGTCATCGCCAGCAATGCGTCGGCTGCTGACATCGATAAGCGTTGTCGTCCCCTCGACCCCATTGCACTCCCGTTTAGCCTGCATTGGATTTGCGGCGAGCTTCAGGCCGACGCAAGTGATGGTGGGCGGACCGTAGCTGGTTTGTTGAGGCAGCGGACGGCCGCGTCGCGGATTGCTGCTGCCAACCCACCCATGTAGTCGGGCCGCTCAGCGTTCGCGAACGGGTTCATGATCGTTGCCCGAAGCATGACGATCCCTTCCGAGCCCTTCATCGTCCAGTACGACTTCGCGTCTCCGCCGAGCGCGGTGAGCACTGCCGGGACCGCGCCGTCGTATGCGGGGGAAGTGAGCCGCGTTCTGCTGATCATGTACCCGGCAGCATTACCGCGATTTGGACTGAGCTCGGCGTAAATCGACTCGTTGAGGGTGTTGACTGCGTCGAGCGAAGTCAGGGAGGGATGAGTTACGAGAAAGCAAACGACATTTATGTCGGGCGGCGGAAGCGAGATCACCTGGAACGGTGCGAAGCTGGGACTGGCGAGGTTGGAGTGGAAGCGATGCGCGGCGGCGATTGTCGACGCGATGAGCCTGCCGTGGGCGCTGTTGTTGAGCGGCGCCGTTTGGTGGTTCAGCCACGCCGCCGCAGCCGAGGCGCCCGGCTTTGATCCTTCGAAGATGAAGCGGCCGAGAAATACAGAGTCGCTCGAATCAGATGCGGCGGGCACCAAATACGGTGGATCCACCGCAACCAGCTCGCGCGCGCGGCGGTCTTTGAGCAGGAACGCGCCGGCTGGGTAGGGAGCATAACCGAGCTTGTGCGGATCAATGCTGATCGAATCTACTTTCTCCAGCGCAGTCACCGACCTCACCCATTCCTCAGTCGGCCAGCTTGGGTCGCCCAGCGCAGCGCGAATCTGTTTTGCGCTCTGTCGCTCGTTGTCTGCTCCGCGTGTGATCGCAGCCGCGTATCCGCCATAGCATGCGTCCGCGTGAATCTGAAAGGTGACGCCCAGCTTCCGTTCCGCCATCTCCCGCACCGCGATGATTTCATCGAGTCGGTCGATGGCGCTTTCCTCGGTGGAACCACAAACGGCAACGCAGGCCATGATTGGAACGCGCCGCGCGCTCAGCTCGACGACCTTCTGCCAGAGAGCCAGCGTATCCATGCGACAGAATTGGTCAACCGGCAGCAACACCAACTGGTTCGCGCCAATGCCCAGCGCGCGGACGATCTTCTCCCACGAGTAGTGGCCGGTAGCTGTGGCGAGCACCACGCCCGGCGGCAGGGGATCTCCGAACTCAGCGCTCAGACGCCGGCTGTAATCCTGGTAGCCCAGAGTCGAAAGCGATCGCGCGCGTAATGCGTCCTCGACGCTCGGCCGTGCCGCGCAGTCCCAAAGAGTGTCCCAAAGGTCGAGCGCAGCGGTACTTCCGAGATTCAGGAGCTGCCAGAGATCGAGATCGCGGACGCGAGCGCGCGATCCATCGGGCAACGAGACACTGAGATCAACACCCAGTTCTTTGGCAGCGCCAGCCGCTGCGACGGGATGATAGAGCACGTTGCGGGCGATCCACAGTGCCTCGAAGTTGGCGATCGTGCCGCCAGAGGTGAGATGACCCCAGGAGCGCTGAGGATCGTAGCCGACCATTTCGGCGAGCTGTTTGGCGACTTCGATCTCGAGAATTGTCGTTACCGGCGATACTTCGGACGAGATGTTGTTGGGGTTGTATAGCATTGCGGCGAAGTAGCCAGCCTGCGCCGCGATCGATTGTTCCGAAAGCATGTGGGCGTTGTAGTGGCCGCTGAAGAACGGCACGCTGCCATGTAATCGCCCGAGCAGCTCGAGGAAACTTGCCTTGATCGAGCCGCGGTCCGTGCAGGTGTCCAGCAAGTCCCCATCGTGGATAGGCGAGGGATCCCTGGGCTGGTAGCGGCGGCGCCAGCCGACGTAGTCAGCGAGCGCGGTGCTAATCAAGTCTGAGAGCAGCGCCGAGTTTTCGCCCTTCGGCCCCAGAAATCGCGAGTTAATCGAGTTTGTCAAAGTGTTTTTCCGCGATGAGCGTCTCGATGCCACACAACAAGGTGACGATTGCCCTGGTCATCGAGAGAGCGGGTGTGTTACTCAACCTGAGTCAGGCATTCCCCTATAAAACGGGCTTAGCTGCCTGAAATGACGGGCGCGTTTCGCTAGATTTCAGCCAATTGCATGGAGAGCATGATGCCGAAGACTGGTACGACCGCAGCACGTTCCCCCAACAAAAAGAAAGGCGCCAACGACGGAAACGGAGCAGCCGCCAAAATCTCGAACAAGCCGGCCGGCGGGGCTTCCTCCGGTGCTAACGGAGAGGCGCTCGAGATAAAGGACAGTCGCAACAACAAGACGTACTCCGTTCCGATCGCCGATTGCGCGATTCGCGCTACAGAGCTGAAGAAGATCAAGACCGATGACCCGAACGACTCGGGTCTCGTGAGCTACGATCCGGCGTTCCTCAATACCGCATCGTGCCGCAGCTCGATCACCTACATCGACGGCGACAAAGGTATCCTGCGCTATCGCGGCTACCCGATCGAACAGCTGGCCGAGAAAGCGTCATTCCTCGAGGTTGCGTGGCTCCTGCGCCGCGGCGAGCTGCCGACGCAGCAGGAGTACGACCGGTTCGTCCACGAAGTGACGTGGCACACCTACGTCCACGAGAACTTTCGCAAGTTCCTCGAAGGATTCCGCTACGACGCGCATCCGATGGCGATGCTGAACAGTGGTATCGCAGCGCTGGCCTCCTTCTATCCGACGTCACGCAACATCTTCGACGAGCGCGAGCGCGATATCTCGATGGTCCGCCTGCTTGCCAAGACGCCAACCATCGCAGCGTTCTCGTATAGGCACGTGAAAGGAATGCCGTTCGTTTATCCCGACAATCGCCTCTCGTACGTCGAGAATTTTCTGTCGATGATCAATCGGATGAGCGAGTCGAAGTACGAGGCGAATCCGACTTTCGTGCGCGCGCTCGAGATCCTGTTCATTCTCCACGCGGATCACGAGCAGAACTGCTCGACCAGCGCGGTGCGCGGCGTCGGCTCGTCCCACGTCGATCCGTTCTCGGCGATGTCGGCTGGCGTTGCTGCGCTGTTTGGTCCGCTGCACGGCGGAGCGAACGAGCAGGTGCTGCGCATGATCACCGAAATCGGCAGTGTGAAGAATGTCCCTTCATTCATTGAGAGTGTGAAGAGCGGGCAGGGCGGCCGACTGATGGGTTTCGGCCATCGTGTCTACAAGAGCTACGACCCGCGCGCCAAGATCGTGAAGAAGCTGGCCGACGATGTGTTCAAGGTCGTTGGTGTCGACAAGGATCTGGAGATCGCGCTCGAGCTGGAGCGGATCGCGCTGTCGGACGACTACTTCGTGTCGCGCAAGCTCTATCCGAACGTCGACTTCTACACGGGACTGATCTACCGGTCAATGGGATTCCCGACGGATTTCTTCACCGTGCTGTTCGCGATTGCCCGGATGTCCGGCTGGCTCGCACAGTGGGAAGAGATGCTGCTCGACAAGGAGCAGAAGATTTCGCGGCCGCGTCAGATTTATGTCGGTCCCGCGGAGCGGACGTATTCGAGCAAGCTGGCTAAGAAGTAACCCGCCCCCGCGTTAGTTACAGGGGGCGGCCCTTCGCCTGTTGCGCCCACATCAAAAGCTTGCTCTTTGACCGCAAACTGAGTCGCGGAGTCCCCAGCAGGACATTCCCTCTCAAACGATCCGCTGTTCCCTGACTGCCATTTTGCCGACCCGATTGCACCTTCACGAATGAATCGTGCACGGGTCAAGCTATGGCAATCCCAATTCGCTTCAGAAACCGCAGTCACGCGGGGGGCTTGCTCGCAAAGGAGCTGACGGACTACGCTTACCAATCGGACGTTGTGGTATTGGGCCTGCCTCGGGGCGGAGTGCCGGTTGCTTTCGAGATCGCGAACGCCCTCCACGCTCCGCTCGATGTTTTCGTGGTGCGCAAGCTCGGTCTACCGGGCCATGAAGAGCTCGCGATGGGCGCCATCGCCAGTGGCGGTGCGCGAGTGCTCAACCGCGACGTGATTCGGGCGGTTGAAGTCAGCTCCCTGGACCTGGCCGCGGTTACGAGTATCGAGACGCGCGAGCTCGAGCGCCGCGAGCATCTCTACCGTGGCGGCGTGCCGTTCATCGACGTGAAGGACAAGACGGTGATCCTGGTCGACGACGGAATCGCGACGGGCTCGACGATGGCAGTAGCTGTCAACGCACTGCGCAGCGATGAACCGCGTGCAATCGTCGTCGCCGCACCAGTCGCTTCAGTCGATGCCGCCGAGCTGCTTTCCCGTCTCGCCGATGACAGTGCTTTTGTACAAGTGCCGCCGTACTTCGCCAGCGTTGGTGCATGGTATCTCGACTTCACACCGACGGAAGACGACGAGGTCCGCAACCTGCTGCGGCGCTCACGCGGAATCCCAAACGGTGTCTCAACTGTGGCGACTGCCTAGGAGCTGCAAATGCCCGCCATTGCAGAAAGATCGCTCGTTCACGCCGTCGCCGACGCTGCGCACCCGCTCACCGGTGACCATTCAGATTTCGATTCCTTGATCGCGCTGGCGACCGACGCGCGAGTAGTGCTGATCGGCGAAGCGAGTCATGGAAGCCACGAGTTCTATCGCGTTCGCGGAGAGATCACCAAGCGACTCATTCGCGAGCTCGGCTTCAACGGTGTCGCAGCGGAGGCGGACTGGCCGGATGCTTACCGCATCAACAGGTACGTGCACGCTCGCGGAACCGACGAAGATGCTACGGACGCACTCCGTGATTTCGTGCGCTTTCCGCAATGGATGTGGCGCAACGCAGATGTGCTCGACTTCGTGGGATGGCTCAGGCAGCACAACGACACTGCTGGGCACGACAACAAAGCCGGCTTCTACGGTCTCGACCTCTACAGTCTGCACCGTTCGATGGCTGCCGTACTTGATTACCTGATTCACGTCGATCCCGACGCAGCCAAACGTGCGGCCCAGCGCTACGCATGCTTCGACCACTTCGGCCCTGATCCCCAGCACTACGGCTATGCCACTGGTATGGGTCTGGCTCCGTCGTGCGAGACCGAAGTCGTGTCACAGTTGCTGGAGCTGCGAGAATCGGGGGCTGACTACGCGCGCCGCAATGGCAAGCTCGATCCTGACGCCTTGTTCTACGCCGAGGAAAATGCGCGCCTGGTAATGAACGCGGAGGAGTACTACAGGTCTATGTTTCGCGGTCGCCAATCGTCCTGGAATCTGCGTGACACTCATATGGTGGAGACGCTCAACTCGCTTCTGGCGCATCTCGACAAACCTGGAAGAAAAGCGAAGCTCGTTGTCTGGGCACACAACTCTCATCTCGGTGATGCGCGTGCGACAGCGATGGGTGCGAGTGGCGAGCTCAACGTCGGTCAGTTGGCCCGTGAGCGGTACGGATCGAAGGCGCTGCTCGTAGGGTTCACCACCTACGAAGGAACCGTTACGGCCGCGCGCGATTGGAACGATCCCGCCGAGCGTCGTAGAGTCAGGCCCGCTCTGCCTGGCAGCTATGAATCGCTATTCCACGACACGGGCTTCAATCGCTTCTATCTGGACCTGCGAAATAACCCCGTGTCGGACCTGCTAAGCAAGCCAATGCTCGAGCGGGCGATCGGCGTCATCTATCGTCCCGAGACTGAGCGGACGAGCCACTATTTTCGTGCGAGTCTCTCTCGTCAGTTCGATGCAGTTTTCCATTACGATCACACGCGCGCCGTCGAGCCGCTCGAGCGCAGCGCCGTTTGGGTGCGCGGTGAGGCCGACATGCCGGAGACTTACCCCTCAGCGCTTTAGCTGAGAGGTAAGGCGTTGCCAGACTTCACAAGCGCATTGGCTGGCGGACCCGGCGCGCTCGCGGCGTCAGGTATTTCTCGAACCAGTGCACCGCAAGGTTACTCACTCGCTCCATTGCACCCGGTTCTTCGAACAAGTGCGTTGCACCTGGAACTATTTCCAGCTTCTTCGTGCACTCCATCTGCGCCAGGGCTTTCTCGTTGACAGCGATGACGGTTGTGTCGAGTCCGCCGACGATGAGTAGCGTAGGAGCGGTGACAATCTTGATGGCAGGACCGGCGAGATCGGGGCGACCGCCGCGACAAACAATCGCCGACACCGCGGTTGGAAACATTGCCGCCGCGACGACGGCCGCGGCTGCGCCTGTGCTGGCTCCAAAGTAGCCGACCGATAAAGACCGCAGTTCTTCACGCTCGGCCACCCAGGCGGTGGCTACCGCCAAACGAGATGATAGCAAACCAATGTCGAAGCGATGTCGCCCCGAGATACCTTCCGCCTGCTCCTCTTGTTGGGTGAGCAGGTCGAGCAGCAGCGTTGCTATTCCAGCGTTCTGGAGATCTGCGGCAACGGCTCGATTCCGCGGACTGAACCGGCTGCTACCAGTGCCGTGCGCGAAGATGACGATCGATTTCGCTCCCTCCGGAAGAGCAAGGTCGGCATAGAGGCTGATTCCATCCAGCCAGATCTGAACGCGCGGATCTCTGGTTCTTAAATCGTCGACCCAGTCGACTGTGGCGCCGCCACTCAGAATGGAGGCGCTGTCTAAGCCGTGGCCGTCAATCATGGAATCTCCCGCGATCGAGAGTGGATGAGCGTCAGGAAGCTGGCGCGACGTCGCTGGTCCGGCGCGTGGCCATCTCCCTCGTACGCAGCAACGCGAACCCCGAGATAAGCGCGAGCGCTATATAAAAAGCGAGACCGTAGACGCACGCGGGATAGCCGAAGATCGTTCCCGGCGTGCCCACCGCCGGACAGGATGCTGCTGTCCCCTGAAATTCACGAAATGTCAGGGTACCGGCGAACGCGACACCAATCAGGCTGAGCGCGAACATGATCCAGAGCGCTCGACGAAGAAAGGCCGTGCTCTCAGACTGGTTTGCCATTGGATGTGTTCTCCTGCGAGGAGCACGCGCGTGATACGCAACGAAGCTCGAACATTGGCTCCACTCTAACTCCGTTTCCGTGCCCGATCAGTAGGGAAACTGCCGATGGCGTGTCGGCGAAATCTGGAAACTGGTCGCGGTCAGCAGATTCCCTGTCGCAGACGCCCTGCGGCGAGACCGTCCACACTTTCCGTGAAGGTGTGCGCGAAGCGGCGATTTGCCATAGTCAATCAGGCTTCTCCTCGGATCTGGGATGCGAAACGGGCTGGAATTTGAGGCTTCGCACGACATCACATCCGTCGCCGCCCGACAGAACCATCGGCGTTTTCTGGATACGTTGCGGCGATTGAGTCGGATGAAATCAACAAGGAGGAAACATGTCACCGACCACCAAACTCGCCCGCCGTCGCACCCTTCCACTCCCGATGATCTTTGGGCAATCACGTCTGCCTGACCTCGTCGACCTGATGGACAACCTCGAGTTCTTTCCCGAGGTACCGGAGCTGACGCAGTTCCTGCCGACCGGCCTGTTCCCGGCAGTCAATATCGTGGAAGAGACAACGAGGTTCGTCGTCACAGCCGAACTTCCCGGCCTGACTGAGAAGGACGTGAAGATCGACTTTACGGATGGCATCCTCACCATCAAAGGCGAGAAGACCGAAGAGCACTCGGCGAAAGAGAACGGCAACAGGTACCACATTTGGGAGAGAAGGTACGGCTCGTTCCAGAGATCGTTCCCGTTCCCGGGCGGCATCGCGGATGACAAGATTACCGCGGACTTCAAGGACGGCCTCCTGACGGTATATCTGTCGAAGGCGCCGGTAGAGCACGAGAAGGGACGCAGCATCAAGATCAACGCGAAATGATCCGCACTTCGCTGCGTGAATCGGGTGAACCTTAACGGTTCACCCGATTTGTTCTTTGGTCCGTGGGAGTGCTACGGTTTTACTTTGCCCGTGCTCACCGACCAGACGTAGGCCGCGACTGCTCGTGCCTGCTCGCGGCTGATGCCCCCCGGGAACGCGACCATCAGTGTTGAAGGGACACCGTGAGTCGCGACGTAGTAGATGTTGGCGAATTCTCCGTTCCTCGCATCGCGCCACGCATGCGGCATCAATGTCGGGGCGATCTGCGAGCCCTCGAGCTTCTGCCCATGACACGCGAAGCAGGTGCCCTGCCCATGAAAAATGGCGCGGCCAAGATCCACCATCTCCGGTGTGATCGCACTTGTGTCGGGTTGCGTGGCCGCTTTTGGGTTGTCCTGCTGTAACAGAGCGAGAGCTGCCACCGCCGGCAACATCACGATAGCGCCGACGAGCGTGATGATTCGATTCAGCGGCATTTGGGTTCCGGCAACAACGTACTGGCGATCAGACGGTCGTGCGTCGCCACGAATCTTCGAGCGAAATGTGGCCCGGACCAGTCAGCGCGAAAGTCAGACAGGCGCCGAGCAAGGTCAGCTCGAACTCGTAGCCGTATGGCGCGAAGAACCCTCCGTGCAGTCGCGCGACGATTATTGCGATTACCATTTCGAACGCTAGCACCGCACCGGCTAGCCTGGTGAATGCGCCGAGCACGATCGCGGCCCCGCCAAGCAGCTCCGCCGCGATTACGATCACCGCGCACAACGTCGGAATGGGCAGTCCGAGCTTGCCCATGATGTCCGCGGTGCCGGCGAGTCCGAAAATGAAAAGTTTCTGGCCGCCGTGCATCAGGAAAACGAGGCCTACGACCACGCGCAGCGGCACCATCCCCCACAATGCGAGGGAGTGGGCGCGGTCGCCTAGCCCAACGCGTGGTGCATTCAAGGTGGCTTCAGTCATGATTGTTGCCGCGAAAAGTCATAACGCAAACCACAGATAGAGAAAGAGCGTGTTGTTGTCGGATGCCCTTCGTGCGGCGGCGTCGTAATTCGCGGAGCCGCCGTTGAACATCGAGTAAAAGACGTATTGCAGAGCGAAGCGAGTGTTCTGCCACGGATTCATCGTGATTTCGCCGATACCACCACGGGTGTTGGGACTGCCCGTTCGACTTCCTGTCAGTGGCGCGGGGGCGAAAAGTATTGGATCTGTCGTACCGGTTGTCTGGAAATATCCGCCGCTCAGCGAATAACGAAGGCTTGGCTCCAGGCTGACGTTGGCGCGTATTGTCGACAGGTTCTCTCGAAGGTTTGCTGCAGCGGCAGGCACTTCCGACGCGAATGCGCTGAGCTTCTGCTGTTCGTGAATGTAGGTTGCTCGCCCGATCCACATCCCGATTCCCGATTTGTGTTCGAGTTGAGCGTCGACAGCTGCGTCGGTGTAGTCATTCGTCGGGCCCGCTACACCTGTCGGATAAAGGTGCGCGCCGAATCCGTACGTACCAATCATTCCGTAGGTGGTGGCCCACGCATGCTGCAGAGCGAGTCGCCAGTAGGGGATCACGCCCTTGATGGTATTGGTCGCCGACGTGTCCAGCGGTTGCACCGCGCCCTGCGGCGCCGAACGGTAGCCCGAAGCTTCGGCATAAACCGTGTTGTCCCAGAGTGCGTAGGCGCCGAACCCAAACACCGCTTGCCCAAGCCCGCCATCGATAAGCGTTCCCGCCGCTGGTGCGGGCGCGATTTCGCTCGCCATGAAAGGGAAACCCCAGGCGGGCACCGTGTTCCACACATCCTGGACCGTCGGATTGTTATGCAGCGTGACTCCGAACAGAAGATCCTGGTCGGCAAGATTGAGGTGCCGCGCCCACCTCAGATCCCAGTTGTCGATGCCAATCGAGCCGTCCACACCAGAGTAGGTCAGTTGGGTGAACGTCCCAATGTGCGGCGTGATCGCGCCAGCCAGAAATAGGCTCAGCTCCTGAGGAAAGCCCACCGTTTCATTCTGGGTTCCAGGCTCGGCGCGCGCGACATTCGTTAAACCGGCAACCATCATGGCGGCAACTGGCGGAATTGCGGGAAGCTTCAGCGATTCATGCCCAGCTGAGTCTCCAGGCTGACCTATCGTCGGCAAAGATGTGAGCGTGTATCCATTCAGTTTGAACATTCTTCCGAACGGAGTAAGCTGCGGGAACTGGTAGTGGCACGCGCTGCACGCGAGTCCTGTTTGACGCGAGAAGCTGGGTACATACACAGCGAGCGCCGCGTAAAGTGACGCGGGAACGACAGCTCTCGTCGCCGCAGTGCCCAGTGTTCGATCGATCGGACGCGCTGCGGACGCTTCCTTTCTTGCGACGTCTGTGTAGGGAGGGGAAGCTAGTGCGCGAGCGGAGAAGGAGACCGTTGCCGCCAAGGCTACGCTCATTCCCAGACGCGCGGGTAGCACGACGCGAGTGGTCATTCGACCTCCAAGTGCAGGGAGTCACCGGACTGCAAATGCCCACAATTGCGGCGCAAACATAGTAAACGGCCCTTACTGCAACATGTCAGGGAAAAGCTGATTCTTCGCTCGGCGAACTTACAGGATGCTGACATGAACCCAGAAGCACGATCAGGTCGAAAAGCGGCTCACCGATCTATCGTGGCGGTTCGCTCTGAGGAGATGCGTTTCCGCATTGGACGCACATTAGCGTCTGTCCGAGGAAGCTCTGGCGACCTGATTGAGTAATCACCCACGGCCGCATCTGCCACGGCGGATCGTGTCGCACGTGTTGAGTGTGGCCGCACTCCAGGTCGGCAACCCAATGGCTCTCATCATCCTGATGGAAGCCGACGATCTTCCTCGGCACGCGACGCTGCTCCTGTTTCACCCCAGACTTGCTCCATCAACGATCTTGTCCGAGATGATCACCTCGACAGTTTGACCTCGAGTCCGCCAGGTTGATTGCATAGCCTCGCCGACGTGCGTCGCGTTCTCACGGGGCGCCACGGCGACCATTGTGGATCCGGAACCGCTCAACGTCGCGCCAAACGCGCCGGCGTTCGTAGCTGCGCTTACGATTGAATCGTAACCTTGAAGCAAATGCCGCCTGAAAGGAACGTGCAGGACGTCGTCGAGTGCAAAAGCCAGTAAAGCTTCGTCGCCGCTGCTCAGTCCTTCTATCAATGCGGCACTCTTGGCCGCCGCTTTGACTGCGATGGCGTGCGGCACAGACTTGGGCAGTACTCGTCGCGCCTCCGACGTTAGTATCTCCAGTTGCGGCACCGCGAACACCAACGTGAGTCGAGAGTGAATTGCCAGTTCCGCAAACGCGTAGCTCTCACCGTCATTTACCGGGATACCAAGCACAGCGCCTCCAAACACCGAGGGCGCGGCGTTGTCGGGATGTCCCTCGTCGCGCGCGCACAAGCTCGCGATCGCTTGCGGAGTCAGATCGAGATCGAGCGCGCCTTTAGCGAGAAATGCTCCAGCCACGAGCGCTGCTGCCGACGCACCGAGTCCGCGGGCGACGGGAATCGTCGAGCTCACTTCGTACGCGAGTCCGCGCGGCACCGCTTTGCTGCAGGCTTCGCAGGCCAAGCGAAAACCGGTATGGATGAGATCTTCTTCTGCCTTGCGCGACAATTTCGCGACCGCTCCGCTGCGCGAGATTGTCACCGCCGATGATTTCTCGTCGACCTGGACCGATGCGGTCAGCCATCGGTCCACCGCGACGCCAACGCAGTCGAACCCCGCGCCGAGATTCGATGTGCTCGCGGGAACTCGCACGCGCGCTGTCCGGGATTTTGGCGTCATCGCTTCGGTTGTGCGCCCGTTGCGAGGATGCGTTCGACGGCGCTCAGTGAAGCGTCAATCTCGATCGGTGGATTTGCCAACGGTCTCTGGGAGTCCTTGTGGTAGTCGATCAGAATCCCGGGATCCTTGAGGATGTGACCGGTGAGAACCGCGACAACCTTGTCGCTTCCACGTATCGTCCCATCGCGCACGAGTCGTCTCACCCCGGCGACGCTGGCTGCGCTCGCCGGTTCACAGCCGACACCGCTCGCGTCGATAGTGGCTTTTGCTTCCAGGATCTCCGCGTCAGACACGTCGAGCACCACGCCGTTGGTTTCGCGAATGGCGCGCACCCCACGATCATACGATGCTGGATCTCCAATCTTGATCGCCGTTGCTACTGTCTCCGCATGTACGGCTTCGCGCCTGGCAAAGCCCGATCGGAAGCTGCGCGCGAATGGTGCCGCGCCTTCTGCCTGTACGGCCGCCAAACGCGGGCGTTTGTCTATCAATCCGGCATCGCGCGCTTGCCGCAGGGCGACACCGAACGCGGCAGTGTTGCCGAGGTTGCCGGCGGGGACCACGATCCAGTCGGGTGCATTCCACGACCGCTGCTGCAAGAGATCGAGCACAATGGTCGTCTGGCCGGCGATGCGGAATGGATTGATCGAGTTGACGAGGTAGACTCCGAGCTTGTCCGACGCCTCGCGCGCCAGACGCAGACAGGCGTCGAAATCGCCGCGCACCATCAGCGTCTTTGCGCCATAGGCGAGCGTCTGCGCCAGCTTGCCCAATGCGATTTGTCCCGAGGGCACGAAGACAATCGCCGGA
>DASTGU010000061.1:0-23939 GCA_035718845.1 Gemmatimonadaceae bacterium
AGATCCATACCAGTCCGCGGTCGGCTAAACGACGACGTTGAGCAGTCGGCCGGGCACGAAGATGACTTTCTTCGGGGCGCCGGTGACGAACTTTGCGACTGCCGAATCCTCGAGGGCGGCGACGACCGCTTCCTTCTCGCCGATGTCGCGCGGCACCATGATCCTGCTGCGCACCTTGCCGTTGACCTGCACCACCAGCTCGATCATGTCGTCGGCGGCGAGCGCGGGATCGAACGCCGGCCACGCCGAATCGAAGATGCTTCCCTGTCCGCCCGTCTGCTCCCAAAGCTCCTCGGCAACGTGCGGCGCGAACGGCGCGACCAGCGTGATCAACGGCACCACCTCATCGCGATGCGGCGTGCGCTCGCCGCGACGCAGCACGTTGACGTACTCCATCATCGCCGCGATCGCCGTGTTGTAGCTCAGACGAGGCACGTCGTCGGAGACTTTGCGAATCGTCTGATGCAGCTTGCGCATCACGTCGTGATCCGGCTCTCCTTCCGACGTCATGCTCTGCACCGACGCGAACAGACGATCCAGGAAGCGGCGGGTGCCCGAGATGCTGGCATCGCGGAAGTCGCCACCCTGCTCGTAGGGCCCAAGAAACATCAAGTAGGTGCGGAATGCATCAGCGCCCCACTCCTCGATGTATTCGTCGGGGTTCACGATGTTGCCCTGGGTCTTGGACATCTTCGCGCCTTCGCGGATGATGTGGCCGTGCGCGCGGAACCGCGTGAACGGCTCCTCGAATTCCAGGTAACCCATGTCGTGCAGCACCATCGTGATGAAACGCGAGTACAGCAGGTGCAGCACCGCGTGCTCGTTACCGCCGATGTACGAGTTCACGGGCAGCCACTTCTTGGTGACGCTCTTCTCGAAAGGCAGTTCGTCGTTGCCGACGCTCGGGTAGCGAAGGAAATACCAGGCGCTGTCGAGGAAGGTGTCGGACACATCGGTCTCGCGCCGCCCGTCTTTGCCGCACTTCGGGCACGCCACACGATACCACTCTTCATGGCGCGCCAACGGTGACACGCCGGAGTCGTCCGGCTTGAAGTCTTCGATGAACGGCAGCACAACAGGCAGATCCTTCTCCGGAACGGGGACAGTGCCGCAGTCATCGCAGTAGATGACCGGAATCGGCGGACCCCAGTAGCGCTGACGCGAGATGCACCAATCGTGAATGCGATAGTTCACGATCGGTTTTGCCGCGCCCGTCTTCGCCAGGTATTCGACGATTGCGTTCTTCGCCGCTTCGACGCGGAATCCGTCGAACACGCCGGAGTTCACCAGGGTGCCGCTCTCGCACTCGACGAATGCTTCGTCCAGTGGAGTGTTCACATCCTCACGCTCACCGCACACCACTCTTACGATCGGCAGATCGAACTTCTTCGCGAAATCGAAGTCGCGCTGATCGTGGCCCGGCACGCCCATGATCGCGCCGGTGCCGTACTCCATCAGCACGTAGTCGGAGATCCAGATCGGAATCTGTTTTCCGGTCGCCGGATTGGTTGCGTACGATCCCGTGAACGCGCCTGTCTTGTCCGTGCTCGTTTTCCGCGCGACCAGATCCTGCTTGGTGGTCTTCTCTCTATAGCTCTCGATTTTCTTTTTCTGATCGGGCGTCGTCAGCGACTCGACCAGCGGATGCTCCGGTGCCAGCACCATGTACGTCGCTCCGTAAATGGTGTCAGGCCGCGTCGTGAAGACCCGGATCTCGCACTCGTCGCCGTTCACCTTTTTCGTCTCGAAATCGAGCTCGGCGCCTTCTGACCGGCCGATCCAGTTCCGCTGCGCGGTCTTTGTCGTCTCCGACCAATCGATGTGATTGAGATTCTCCAGCAGCCTCGGCGCGTAGTCGCTGATGCGGAAGAACCACTGCTCCAGCAGGCGCTGCTCGACGGCGGTTCCGCAGCGCTCGCAGAATCCCCCCGACACCACCTGCTCGTTGGCGAGCACGGTTTTGCAGCTCGGGCACCAGTTCACCGCTGCCTGCTTCTTGTAGGCGAGCCCCTGTTTCAGCAGCTGCAGGAAGATCCACTGGGTCCACTTGTAGTAGCTCGGGTCGGTGGTGGCCAGGCGATAACGCCAATCGACCATCAGGCCAGCGCTTTCCAGCTGGCGCTGGAAATTCGAGATGTTCTTCGGGATCAGATCCATCGGATGCTTGCCGACTTTCAGGGCAAAGTTCTCCGAATGAATCCCGAACGCGTCATAGCCGAGGGGCTCGAACACGTTGTGGCCCTTGAGCCGCTGGAATCGTCCATAAATGTCGTTCCCCGTGAACGCGAAGAGATTCCCGACGTGGAGTCCCTCTGCGGACGGATAGGGGAACATCATCAGTGCATAAAACGGCCGTTGCGCGCGCTGCAGATCGGTGTGGTTGGTGCCACGCTCCTGCCAGATGCGCTGCCATTTCTGCTCGATTGCCTGTGGATTGTATGTCACGGGCGGAGCCAATGGGTCGTTGCGTGTTGCAGAGTTGTCCATTCGTACCAAACTAGCGGCTAAGCGACACAGTTTCATCTGTCGGCGCGGCTGACTGAGTTGTTCCAAAATCGATTTCCCGATGACCGCAACGCCGCTACCAGTCGCACACCGTCCACCTCCAGCGCCCCAGCGTCCCGGCCAGGGAAGCCGAAACGCATCCGCCGGCTTCCTCAAACCGGTCTTCAGCGCGATGCAGCGTCGCGCGCTGCGTGCGAGCATAGGCTTCGCCTTGGTGTTCGTCGCCGGATTGGGAGCGATCGCGTGGCAGCTGTATCAGCTCATTCCGGCGAGCACACGCGTCGAGCTGCTGGCTGTCAACGGCGTCGCCACGGCGCTGGTGATCACGGTGCTTTGGATCCTCGTCGCGCTGGCGGCGACAGTGACCGCCGCGTTGATCTTCGTCCGGCAGCACGTGAGCGGACCCGCCGCTGATCTCGCTGCGACTCACGAAGCGATCGCCAAGGGTGATCTCTCCAGCATCTACAACCCGGCCGTCTCGAATAAAGCCGTCGATCGATTGACCCGCTCGACGATGACGATGATGAGCGAGCTGCGCGGACTTGCCGCGCGCATCAAGCGGTCAGCCGAGGAGAACACCAAGCTTGCGACGCAGCTTTCCAGGGGCACCGTCAGCGCTTCCGCAAAGGGACGCGAGATGGCGAATCTCACCAACGCGCTCGAGCATGACTCGATGGCGCGCGAGCGGGCGATTGGCGAGTTGATGAGCGAAGCATCGAAGCTCACCGACATATCCGGCCATCTGCGCGAGGCGGCTCAGGAAGGGCTGCGTCGCGACAAGGCGCTGCGTCAATTGGCGCGAGAGAATCGCGTGCGGCTCGAGCGCACCGCGACGTCGCTGCAGTCGCTTGCGTCCGATGCGCTGGAAAGCGCCGAGGGAATCGACGCGATGTCGTCGGCGGTGAACGAGATCGGAACCTTCCTTGTCCTGGTGCAGAAGATCGCCAAGCAGTCGAAGCTGCTCGCGCTGAACGCGGCAATGGAAGCGGCGCGCGCCGGCGAGCACGGCCACGGTTTCGCGGTTGTCGCCAACGAAGTGCGTCGGCTTGCTACCAGCTCCGCCGACGCCGCACAGCGCACCAGCTCACTGGTGCAGGAGATGCTCGACAGCGTCGCCCAATCCCGCGAATCATCCGCGCGTACAGTCTCGACGGTCGAACAAGTGCTCGGGGCGACGCGCGCTGCGCGTCAGTCGCTGGCCAGGGTCGAGGAGGGCGCTGTCGAAGGTGAGGATCTGAGCGGACGCGTCGACAAGGCGGTGCGTGAGTCCAATCAGCTGATCACCGCGATGACCCAGCAGCTGGCGACGTTATCGCAGACCTCGGGCGCGTTCTCGCGCTCGATGCATCAGGTTGCGGTCAGCGACGAGGAGCAGAGCAAGTCGATGTCCGACCTCGCCTCCACCGCGCACGCGCTGACCGACGTCGCCGAGCGCTTGTCGGAGCTCGTTGGAATCTTCAAGCTCGGCGACAGCTAATCTCCGGCATTTGCGGGCGCTGCGCCCGCGTGAACTTGTGGGCGATCGGAACAAGTCGCGCCCCGCTCGCATCGGCGACGGCCAATTGCGCACCTTCATAGGCTGACGCGCCGCCGAAGCGCCCGTCTTTCGCCAACGCGTAAAACTCGAGATCGAAGAGCGGCCGGCCGTTAGCGAGCAGGCGCGGCTCGGTCATGGCGATGACGCGGTCGATGCAGCGCAGACAGGCCTGTTCGGGTGACAATCCCTGGCGCATGAACTCGACGATGAGAAACGCGCCGCAGACTTTGATGTTCGCTTCGCCGCGTCCCGTCGATCCCGCCGCTCCGACGGTATTGTCGCAGTACTGACCGGCGCCGATGATCGGTGAATCGCCGACGCGTCCCGGAATTTTCCACGATCGGCCGCTGGTGGTGGTGACGGACGAGATGTCACCTCGCGCATTGACCGCGTTCATGTTGATGGTGCCGGTCGTGAACTTGACGTGGAGCGGATGATCGTACGCGATGGAGGGAGGCGAGAGGCGAGAGGAGGGAGGCGGCGCTCCGGCAGCAGACGGTGCATTTCCGCCTCCCGCCTCTCGCCTCTCGCCTCCCGCGCTGTCCAGCCAATTGTCGTTGGGATTGAGGCACTGCTTCCAGCGCAGCCAGTCCTGTCTGCTCTTCTCGGTGAGGAGGTTCTGCTCCTTGAATCCCATTTGCAGTGCGAACTTCTTCGCTCCCGCGCCGACGAGCATGATGTGGTCGGTGTAGTCCATCACCGCCTTGGCAACGTTTGACGCGGTAGCTATGTCCTCCAGCGCGCCGACTGCACCCGCGCGTTTGGTTGGGCCGTGCATGCACGACGCATCCAGCTGGACGACTCCGTCCTCGTTCGGCAATCCGCCGAGTCCGACTGCCTGCTCCTCCGGGTCGAGTTCCTGAATGTTCACACCCGCAATGATGGCATCGAGGGTATCCGCGTTCTGGCGGGTGATCATGTCGTACGCTTTCGCGACGCCGCGAATGCCGTTGGCGGAGGAAACGACTATCGGCGGCGCTGCGAACCCGCCCGCGAAATCCTTGTCAGCCGTCTCGGCGAGCGCGCGCCGGTCGAGGGTGAGGCCGGCTGCGGTTGCTGCTGTTAGACCGACGAAGTGGCGGCGTGAAATCGACAAGCGACATTCCTCCCTAAGAGAAAAGCAAACTGCAACTGCACCCGCTGGTAGCTGATAGCAGCTGGCTGATAGCTAATCGCTGCAAGCGACGGGACAGATCGCGACCTCTCAGAGGAAAGGCGATCTGTGTCTCCTTACGCCATGAGATCGGTCCATTCGCAGGCAGCCAACAGCTAATAGCAAGCTGCTACCAGCCAGCAGCGCGTGCGCCGTTCAGTCCTCAATCCTTGTAGATCTTTACCGTAATCTTGCCGTCCGTGTCGATCCACGCGCGGTACATCCCCTCGGTATTGAACGTCGCGACGATGTTGCCGCGCGGGTCCATTGCGATGATGCCACCGCCGCCGCCCTGCTGCACCAGCTCCTTGTTGATCACTTCGTCGGCAGCTTGCTGCAGCGAGAGGTGGGAGTAGCGGACGCGCGCGCAGATGTCGGCCGCGACGTTGTTGCGAATGAAGTACTCGCCGTCACCGGTGCCTGACACGGCGCAGCTCAGATTGTTGGCGTAAGTGCCGGCGCCGATGATTGGCGAATCGCCGACGCGGCCGTAGCGCTTCATCTCGGTGCCGCCAGTTGAAGTTCCGGCGGCGAGGTTTCCATTCCGGTCCAACGCGACGGCGCCGACCGTCCCGTACTTGTGCTCGTCACCAGCCAGCGCGCCAGTCTTGCCGCTGTCGGCGCGCACACGAGCGCGCTCGTAAGCGCGCCACCTGCGCTCGGTCCAGAAATAGTACGGCGGCACCAGCTGCACGCCTTGTGATTTCGCGAATTCCTCCGCGCCCGAGCCGACCATCATCACGTGCGGCGACTTATCCATCACCAGCCGAGCGAGCGAGATCGGGTTCTTCACGTGCTCGACGGCGGCGACTGCGCCCGCACCGAGGGTGCGCCCATCCATGATCGACGCATCGAGCTCGTTCACACCGTTCGCGGTGAACACGGCGCCCTTGCCGGCGTTGAAAATCGGCGAGTCTTCCATCACCCGAATCGCCGCCTCGACCGCATCGAGACTGCTGCCGCCGCGCGACAGGATGTCGTATCCCCGACGCAAGGCAATCGTCAACGTATCGATATAAGCCTTCTCCATCTGCGGCGTCATCCCGCTGCGCGTGATAGTGCCGGCGCCGCCATGAATCACCATCGCGATTTTCGGCGCGGATGATGCCTGTGATTGGAGAGAGCAAGGAATAGCAAGCGTAGCAAAGAGGCCGACGCATGCGCCGAAGCGAAGCAAAAACGGAGTCATATCGGATGTGGGCGGGTGGAGATTTTCTGCCGCCGCTCGCCGGCGGACGAATGACTTCAATAAGGTATGCCGCTTATATAGCTTCCCGCTACGCATGAAGTCCTCGCGTCCTTCACGTCTGAGAAAGCTGCGGTTGGAAGCGGCAGACGCCCCGCGAGTCGATCTCCAGGGACCGACCCGTCGTGAGCACGATCTGCTCGGCGAGCGTGATGTACCCGCCAGCGCTCTCTACGGCATCCAGACCCTGCGCGCGATCGAGAACTTCGCCATCTCGGGCATCGAGCTGCGCGAATTCCCGACCCTGATCGCCGCGCTCGCCACCGTGAAGGAGGCAGCTGCACTGGCGAACCTCGAGATCGGTCTGCTGGACCGCGAAGTCGTAGATGCAATCTGTCAGGCAGCAGCAGAGATACGCGAAGGACTGCACCATGAGCATTTCCGCGTCGACATGATCCAGGGCGGCGCCGGGACGTCGAGCAACATGAATGTCAACGAGGTGATGGCGAACCGCGCGCTCGAAATCCTCGGCAAGGAGCGCGGTCAGTACGAATTCGTACATCCCAACAATCACCTCAACCTCAGTCAGTCGACAAACGACGTCTATCCGACGTCGGTGAAGCTGGCGCTTCACACCAGCATCTCCGATCTGCAACTGGCGATGATCGCCCTCGCTGCGGCGTTCCTGCACAAGGGCGAAGAGTTCAGCGGCTATCTCAAGATGGGCCGCACCCAGCTGCAGGATGCAGTGCCGATGACACTCGGCCAGGAGTTCAACGCCTTCGCGCATACGATGCTCGAGGACGTCGATCGGCTCGGTGAAGCGCAGGCGTTGATCCGTGAGATCAACATGGGCGCGACCGCGATCGGAACCGGAATCAACGCGCCGCCAGGGTACGCGGAAACCGTGAGACGCCACCTCGAACATCTCACGGGGTTGCCGCTGATCACCGCACCCGATCTCGTCGAGGCAACGGCGGACACCGGTGCGTTCGTCCAGCTGTCGGGCGTGCTCAAACGCTGCGCGGTCAAGCTTTCCAAGATCTGCAACGATCTGCGTCTACTCAGCTCGGGTCCGCGCGCGGGACTGGGCGAGATCAATCTGCCGCCGATGCAGCCTGGCTCGTCGATCATGCCTGGCAAAGTGAATCCGGTGATTCCCGAGGTGGTGAATCAGGTCTGCTTCGACATCATCGGCGGCGACGTCACGGTGACGATGGCGGCGGAGGCGGGACAGCTGCAGCTCAACGTGTTCGAGCCAATCATCGCGTTCAGGTTGCTCAGCGGCATGACCTATCTCCAGCGCGCGTGCAAGATTCTGCAGGACCGCTGCGTCGAGGGCATCACGGCCAACAAGGAACGGATGCAGAAATTCGTCGAGGACTCGGTGGGGGTTATCACCGCACTCGTGCCTGCTCTCGGCTACGAGACGACGACTGACATCGCGAAGGAAGCTCTAGAGACTGGCCGAGATGTGTACGATCTGGTTTGCGAGCGTGGCCTGATGACGCGTGAACAGCTCGACCGTTTGCTCAATCCGGAAGCGATGACGGGCCCAAAGCGCGCGCGCGAGTAGTCTGACATTGCGTACTACGGACCAACGGCATCGATGATTGCGGACTGATTGAGGACCGAGGACGCGGACTGAACCGCAGAGGGAGAACGAGTGAGGACCAGCGGCCCTCCTGCGGTTGTCACCGTCCTGGTTCTCGATTAATTCGCAATTCTCGATGCGGTTGGTCCGTAGTACGCAATCGCTCCACAGCCTCCCGCTAACCGTCATTGCGGATTAGTTTGTCCCCCATGAAAGGATCAGCCCGCCTGAGGCGGCTCGCGTCATTCGCGCTGGTCGCCGCGTTAGCTGTCGCGGCCGCCTCCTGTAACGAAGCACATCCCAACAGTACGCTGACCCCACACTCCGATCTCGGTCGCGAGATCGATTTCCTGTGGGACCGTCTGCTTCTCCTCGGTACCATCGTCTTCGTTCTCGTCGAAGTCGCACTGCTCTATGTGGTCGTGCGCTATCGCCGCCGCGAGAACCAGGCGACGCCGCCACAGACCCACGGCAACACCAAACTGGAAATCGCCTGGACTCTAATTCCGGCGGTGATTCTGGTTTTCATCGCCGTTCCGACGGTGAAGACGATTTTCGTCACCCAGGCTCAGGCAGCGCCCGGCTCCCTCAACATCGATGTCACCGGACATCAATGGTGGTGGGAGTTCCGGTACCCCGAGTACGGCATCACGACGGCCAACGAGATCTATCTGCCGGTGGGACGCACCGTGAATTTCCGGCTGCGCTCGGCGGACGTCATTCACTCGTTCTGGACGCCCGAGCTCGGCGGCAAGCGCGACGTCGTCACTAATCGCACCAACTACATCTGGTATACGCCGGACACCACCATCGCCGGTGATGTCTGGAACGGCTTCTGTGTCGAGTACTGCGGCTCCTCGCACGCCAACATGCGCTTCAGGGTATTCACGGTCAGCCAGCAGCAGTTCGACTCATGGGTTGCCGGTCAGAAAATGCCGGCGCGCTTTGGGGCAGTTGGGCCGACTCCGGCAGCGGGTGGACCGACCCCTCCGCCACAGCAAGGAGCAGTCGTAACAACACCTGGCGGTACCAACGCGCCCACGACGGCGGCGCAAGCGGCGGCACAGCGTGTCGCACAAACGAGCTCCGGCACTCAGGGCATCGGTGGTACGCAGCCCGCGATTCCACGGCCACAGAATCCTGAAGCAAATCCCGGTGCGCAGACAACCGCGCGTGGTGTCGCGCAGAATGTCTCGATGACCGGTCCCGCTGTCGCGGCGGGCTATTACTTCCCGCGCGACAAGATCCCTTCTTACGCAGTTCCACACACCCCGCCGCCGGCGGATCTGAAATTCACTCCAGGTCTTACGGGTAACGCGGCGCGTGGCAAGCAGGTCTTCTCTGGCGCCGCGTGCATCGGTTGTCACTCGATCGCCGGCAATCCGATGGCAGTCGGCGTGACCGGACCGAATCTCACGCACGTTGGATCGCGCAGCACTATTGCGGCTGGCCGTTATCCGAACACCGCCGCCTATCTCGCGCTCTGGATCAAGAACGCGCGCAAGATGAAACCCGACGTCCTCATGCCGACACTGGGCATGGACGAGTACGATCCTGTTCTGAAAGCGAAAGTGACTTCGGCGAACGGTGGACTCACCGATCAGCAAATCGCCGACATCGTCGCGTATCTCACTGCACTGAAGTAACCGGAGACCAGAATTGGCAACCACGGCAATCCACGCCCCGGCGCACGCTGCTGAATACCCGGGAGAGCACACCGGGCTCTGGAGCTGGCTGACCACCGTCGATCACAAGCGCATCGGTGTGCTCTACCTCTACACCGCGCTCGGGTTCTTCGTCTTCGGCGGCATCGAAGCGGTGATCATCCGCGCTCAGCTCGGCGCACCGAATCAGCATTTGGTCAGCGCAGAGTTCTATAACCAGCTTTTCACGATGCACGGGACGACGATGATCTTCCTCGCGATCATGCCGCTCTCCGCTGCGTTCTTCAACTTCCTGATCCCGCTGCAGATCGGTGCGCGCGACGTCGCGTTCCCGAGGCTCAATGCGTTCAGCTACTGGGTGTATCTGTTCGGCGGACTGTTCATCACCATTCCGATTTTCTTCGCGGTCGCGCCTAACGGCGGCTGGTTCGGCTACGCCCCGCTGACGACCAGAGCCTACTCGCCCGGTCTCAACATCGATTTTTGGGTGATTGGTCTGCAGATCCTCGGCGTGTCGTCGCTGGCAGCAGCGTTCAACTTCCTGACGACGATCATCAATCTGCGCTCGCCTGGCATGTCGCTGATGCGGATGCCGATGTTCACCTGGATGGCGTTCGTCGTTCAGGTGCTGCTAGTGCTGGCATTCCCGGTGATCACCATCGCGCTGGTGTTTCTGCTGTTCGATCGTTTCTTCGGCACCAACTTCTACAACACCGTCAGCGCCGGCGCTGACCCGCTGCTGTGGCAGCATCTGTTCTGGATCTTCGGTCACCCCGAGGTCTACATCCTGATTCTGCCGGCGTTCGGACTCGTTTCCGAAGTCATTCCAGTCAATTCGAAGAAGCCGTTGTTCGGCTACCCGGTGATGGTGTACTCCGGCATCCTGATCGGCGTGCTCGGCTTCGGTGTATGGGCGCACCACATGTTCGCGGTGGGTATGGGCCCGATCGCCGATACGTTCTTCGGTCTGGCGACGATGCTCATCGCCATTCCCACGGGCGTAAAGATCTTCAACTGGCTGGCGACGATGGCTCAGGGATCCAATCGTTACAACACGGCGATGTTGTTCGCGATCGCGCTCGTCGGATTGTTCACGATCGGCGGCATCTCCGGCATCATGCACTCATCGCCACCGGCTGACCTGCAGCAGACCGACACCTACTTCGTCGTCGCGCACTTCCACTACGTGTTGTTCGGCGGCTCGATCATGGGAATCTTCGCCGGCATCTACCACTACTACCCCAAGATCACCGGCCGACTGCTCGACGAGAAGCTCGGCAAGTGGCATTTCTGGCTGATGTTCATCGCCATGAATCTGACTTTCTTCCCGATGCACTTCTCAGGAATGCTCGGCATGCCGCGCCGCATCTACACCTACGATTCGGGACAGGGCTGGGATCTGTTCAACGCAATGTCGTCGGTCGGAGCGATGATCTTCCCGATCGCGATGCTCTTCTTCATCTACAATTTCTTCAAGAGCCGTCGCAGCGGTGAGATCGCAGGAGCGAATCCGTGGGGCGCCGGTACCCTGGAGTGGACGATCCCGAGTCCGCCGCCAGAGTACAACTTCGCCAAGATCCCGAACGTGACCTCGCGCTACCCGCTGTGGGAAGGCAAGGAAGCCGACCACGAGAGCGCGCGCATCAACGCGCAAACCGGAAAGACCGCCGACGAGCTCGGCATCATCATCCCATACAGCACCATCAAGCCGCTGTTTGTCGCACTGGGATTGGTTGTCATGTTCTGCGGTCTGATCTGGACCAAGGCGCTGATTGCGATCGGCGCTGCCACGATGATCATTGCACTCTACAGCTGGCTGCTTAGCCCGCTCGAGCCGGAGCACCACTAATGGCCACCGCAGCTCATTCGAGCGTGGTTCACACCAGCGCGCCGACGCACCACCACTACACGACCCTCGGCCTCGATAGTCGCAAGGTCGCGATCTGGGCGTTCATCGGCTCAGAGTGCATGCTGTTCGTGTCGCTGATCTCGACGTATCTGATTTACAAGGGACGCAGCGTTATCGGACCGTTCCCGCATGAAGCGTGGACCGATCCGAGCACAGGTCAGGTTTTCAAGCCGATTCTGAATATTCCAGTGACATCGGCGTCGACCTTCGTACTGCTGATGTCGTCTCTGTTCATGGTGCTCGCCCTCGCCGCGGTGCAGAACAAGGAATTGCCGAAGCGCACCAGTGGCGAGCGCATCCTCGGCAACTCGAAGTTGTGGCTGTTCATGACGGCACTCGCCGGCACGACCTTCCTCGGGTTCCAGGCGTACGAGTTCACTTCGTTCGTCCACGAAGGGTTGACCATCCGCAGAAATCTTTTCGGATCTACGTTCTTCACGCTGACCGGATTCCACGGCGCCCACGTCACCGCGGGCGTGATCTGGCTGTCCACCATGCTGGCGATTGATTACCGTCGTGGGCTGACCTCGAAGGATTCCCTGCTCGTCGACATCTGCGCGCTATACTGGCACTTCGTCGACGTCGTCTGGATCGCGATCTTCACTCTCGTCTACCTCATCAAGTAACGGCGATACGATGGATACTCACGCCACCGTCCCCGATTCCGCAGAAGCGACGCTTCACGCGCCGACATCCGAAGTAGAGCACGAGCACCCGACGTGGTCGACCTACTGGAAGGTCGCGCTGATCCTGACGATCATCACGGTCGGCGAGGTCTGGGCTTATTACGTACCTTCGTTCGTCGCTTCGCGCGGATTCGTGCCGACGCTGTTGTTTCTCTCCGCGCTGAAGTTCGCTATCGTCGTGATGTTCTACATGCACCTGAAGTACGACCACCGTCTGTTCCGGGTGCTGTTCACCGGCCCGTTGCTCATCGCTGCACTCACCCTGCTGGCGCTGATGTTCCTCTTCGGGCACTTGTTCATAAGAATCACGTAGCATGTTCGCGCTGGCGCTGCTGCATCCCATCGCCAATCTGAGCTGGTGGCGGTGGTCGATTCACCCGAGCACGGTCATCGGAATCGCAGCGCTGGGCGCACTCTACATCTGGGCTTCGAGGCGCCTGCAGCAGACGCCAACCGACGGTCAGAAGATTCTATTCGTCAGCGGACTGCTGTTGATGTTCGCCACCCTCAACGGTCCGATCCACGACCTGAGCGACGACTACCTCTTCAGCGCGCACATGGTGCAGCACCTCTTGCTCACCCTGGCGATTCCACCGCTTCTACTTGCCGGCACACCGGGCTGGATGCTGCGACCGGTTTTGTCGCGCCGCGGAATCAGGCCGGTAGCGCGCTTTTTCACGAACGCGAAGATCGCATTCGTAGTCTTCAATCTCACCATCGCCTTCTGGCATCTGCCGGTTTTTTACAATGCGGCGATGGCGCACCACAGCCTGCACATCATCGAGCATTTGATGTTCATGGCTGCCGCCGTCCTGATGTGGTGGCCGCTACTGAGCCAGCTGCCCGAGCTCCCGCGGCTCGCCTACCCTGGCCAGATGCTCTACAGCTTCTTGATGAGCATCCCGATGTCGATCGTCGCGGTTTACATCGCGATGGCGGATCACGTGCTCTATCCCGCGTACAACGCTGCGCCGCGAGTGTTTCCCCTGACTCCGCTCGAGGATCAGCTGTTCGGCGCGCTGATCATGTGGATCCCCGGCGGGATCATCTTCATGATCATCATGAGCGTGGTGTTCTTCAAATGGAACGCCCGCGGCGAGGACTCGACCGCGGGCGCGCAGGTGGACTGGAAGCCGTCGGCCGCCTAGTCGTCGGTTCCCTCCAGCGCGCGTTTCAGGTGCGCATCGAGCCGGGGATGCTTGCGCCACAAATACCAGAGCATCAACGCCGAAGCCAGCAGATTGGCGATGAAGATCTGGATCCAGGACAGCCCGCCGAGCGCTGATTGTGTGAACACGGCCGCAATCATGTAGAAGCCGAGTGTCATCATCACGAACGCGACGAGCAGGCCGGCGAGAATTCCCGGCGTGCGCTCTGCCTGATGGACGATCACCGTCAGCAGAATGCCGACGATGAAGAATGCGATGTAGTGGAAGATGGTGTAGCCAAGCAGGTGAGTGAACGCGGTGTCACCCATCATGTTCTTGCCGAGGACGCTGACGACGCCTTTGCCCAGATAGATCGGCGTATAGAACGGATGACCGGCGATGGTGTCGATGATCAGGAACCAGACGGCGATCGCCGTGCCGCCGATGAAGCCGGTGATGATGCCTTCACGCAGAAAATTATGCGGCCGTTCAGCCATTGATTCCCTCGACCGAAGGAGAGCTGTCCGCGATGTGCGGTTCCCGCTTCGGAGAAAATACCCACGCTCCGACTATATTCCAAGCGAACATCGTCGCGCGCGAAATCCTCAGCGGAGGTGAGAGCGTGGCACCTTTCTAGCCATCAGTTACTGTCCACGCTCAGGCTGATCAAAAAGTGTAATGATCGAAGATGTTCTCACGTAAAATACGGATCGCCCTTCTTCTGGCGTTGACTGCGCTGAGCTCCGCGCCGACGCTGACCGAAACACAACAAACCAGGACAACTACTCGCCGACGGGTGCGCCGCCGCCCGCGCAACACCCCGCCGGCCACGCCAGCGGTTAGGTACACAGTTGCACGCACGCCCGCTGATCTCGCGTCTTCACTCTCGAGCCTCATCGGGCGTACGCGAAGTGGCGACTGGGGCGTGATGGTGACGTCGCTGACGAGGGGCGACACACTATTCGCGCAGAACGCCGGAGAGCAGATGCTTCCGGCGTCGACGATGAAGCTGCTGACGAGCGCGATCGCGTTCGAGCGGTTTGGGCCGAACTATCAGTTCAGCACCGATGCGCTACGCGATGGCCCGGTTGGTCCGGATGGGACGCTTACCGGCAACATTTACCTCAGGGGCGACGGCGATCCCGCGCTCTCGGGAAAATTCCTCCCCGGTGGGGCATCGGCGCCGATGAATCGCCTCGCTGACCTCGTGGCATCAAAGGGCATCAAGCACATCACCGGCAGCGTGATCGGCGACGCAACCGGCTTCGACGACCAGAAGGTTCCCGACGGTTGGCTCTCGCGCTACCTGCAGGCGTCGTATGCGGCGCGCGTCTCGGCGCTTTCGCTCAACGAAAACCTGGTCGCAGTCGCGGTTACTCCGACTTCGCCCGGTCAGCCGGCGAAGGTGACGCTCGAGCCATCGTCGAGCGCGATCCCGCTCACGGCGAACGTCCGAACTGTAGCCGGTGGCGGCGCACGTCTCGGATTCCGGAAAGCGAGCAACGGCGCCATCACCGCAACCGGCTCGATCGGCGCGAGAACCGGAACTCGCCGGTACGTCTACATCGTCGAGGATCCAGCATCCTTTGCGACAGGCGCTCTCCTCGATGCGCTGACCGCGCGCGGCATCAGGGTCGACGGCGGGATTCGCTTGGGCAGGACCCCGGCAAACGCGGTGAAAGTCGCCAGTCTCCTCTCCCCGCCGTTAGCGAGCATGATCGCAGCGATGAATCGCGAGAGCATCAATATCTACGCTGAACTCTTCTTTCGCGACGCAGCAAGAGGACTTCAACGCGACACCGTCGGCTCAGTAGCGAATGCCGGACACCTTTTGAACACTTTCTTCGCGACCAAGGTTGGAGCCGATACGAGCAAGCTGGTCTTCGCGGATGGGAGCGGGCTGTCCACTCTCGACCGGGTGACCGCACGCACCCAGGTTCAGCTGCTGGGCTATGCTCACCGGGCGTCGTGGGGCCCGTGGCTGCACTCATCGTTGCCGGTGGCCGGCGATTCCGAGCTCCTGAAGCGCCGGATGCGGAATACTCCGGCCGAGGGAAATCTGCACGCGAAAACCGGCACCACGAATGAGGTTATCGGCCTCGCCGGCTACGTAACTGCGGTCAACGGCGAAGTGATCGCATTCTCCTTCCTCTACAACGGGCGAGATCGTTGGACCGCGAAGTCCATGATCGACGTCATGAGCGAAACTTTGGCGAGCTTCGCGCGGTAGAACTTCAACGGGTTTAACCCGTTGGCAAACATATCTTTAGCTGGTGACAGGAATGCGTAATTTGGCATTTTTCCTGCACCCTTTTCGAGCTGCACCGCGTGTGTTCCCGCGTGAGGTAATAGATCGATGGGATATCGGACTTTCGTAGACAGAGACGGATCCTACTGGCAGGTGTGGGATTCTCAGCCGACCAAAGTCGAGCGACGCGCGGCGGCGGCGGATCGGCGTAAGCCTCGGCTTTTCCCGTGGCGCGAAACGGAGCGCCGCAGCGGTCTCGATCGCCGCATCACCAGCCAGCGCCGCATCACTCTCGCCGAAGGCTACGGCAGCGGCTGGCTCACCTTCGAATCTCTTACCGAAAAACGCCGTCTGCTCCCGATCCCGCTGCGGTGGGAGGAGATGAGCCACGGAGAATTGCGAGCTCTTTGCGAGAGGGCGAAGCGGATCGGGAAGGTGGACGAGAGCGCCGCCTGACAACTGCGAACTAAAGGCACTGCGAACTAACAAAAGGTAGACAGAACACAGAGAAGCTCAGGCCTGAAGTTACAGCGTTTGATCGTGGCATTTGCGCTTACGGCGCTTCGACTGCCACACTCATACGCTGCCGACTCAACCCTGAGCTTCTCCGTCTTCTGCCTACCTTTCGTTCAAGCTGTTAATCAGCAGTCCTCAGTCGTGGCAGTTGAGCCCCTCACCCACCAGCGACAGCGTCCCGGTCTTCGTCACGCCGTCCTGCGTCACGCTGATTTGGGCGGTGTTGCTGCCGTCGAAGGTGATGACCTCGCGGCGCGTCGATTGGGTCGGGCTCTGGCCGGCCAGCGTCACCGTCGCCTGCATCGAACGGATGATGGTGCCTGCGGTCGGATAGGTCGGTCTGCCGTTCATCAACGGAATCACGACGCCAGTCGCAGTATCGCCGGCAGTGCGCATCGAGGTGAAGGCGACGCTGTCGCGCGTCAGTCCCTTGGTGTTCTCGGTGCCGCTCGTTGTTCCGTTCACCGTCCGCTGGGTCGCGCCAGTCGCGAGGCCAGTCACGGTGATATCGCTCTTGCTGCTGACGGTGCTCGTGTCTCTGCCATCGTGATGCACGCGAGTTCCATTCACAGTCGTAACGACGTTGACAGAGTTCGTGGTCGCGGTATCAAAAGCCTGCTGCACCGCACCCGATGCATCCAGGAACTTGAACGATCGATCGATCGTCAGACCGCGGCGCACGACTTCAGCGCAGGTGACGCGACTATCAGTCGACGAGAACGCGCAGTTCGACGTATTGGCGAGGTCACCGAAGGGGCCCCTGCCAAAGCCACGTCCGAAGAGAATATTGCCGCGGAAACCATCGGCGATTCCGCCACCCATCAACTTGGTCCAACCGGGTCCGTTGTCATGATCATCGTCATGACGCCCCCATTGACCATCGCCCTGAGCAAAGCCTGGGACAAACCCGGCGTTCGCGTCGGAGCTGCCGACAAAACTGGTGTTGATCTGATCGAAGCTGATCGGCGCACTCACCAGCGCCGCGCGCGCCAGCGCTGAGGTGACGGGCGTCGTCGTGCTATCGGAACAAGCGCCGGCGACCACAGCCGCACCGGCTACGAGGATGTAGCGTGAAAACATGTTCATGTGACTCTCCAAAGGTAGGGCCTGTTTGCAACAGACACGCGTCGCATCATTTACCCTACCCGACTGCGGAATACGCGGGGAAAGTCACTCTCACATTTGTCAGTCTGCCGTCACGTTCTTCGCACCGGCATCCACTGCGCGAGCCGATCGCGCAGCTCGGCGAGGGCCTGACCCATTCTCTTCTCAACGGTCTTCACTGAGATGTCGAGCACGACCGCGATCTCCGAGTACTTGAGCCCGCGGTCTCGACTGAGCTGGAATACCTCGCGAGCGTTCTCGGGAAGCGATGTGATCGCGTTCCGCACCGCGCGCTCTAGCTCGGTTCCCAGCATCTCGTCTTCGGCTGAATGCGCGCGGGCCGATTCCGCGGCGGCCGCGGCAATCGTTGCTTCCCGAACGACGATTCGCTGGTGTCTAACGTGATTGAGCGCGCGATTGCGTGTTGACCTCAGAAGGTACGCACGAAAGCTCTGTTCGACCTGGATGCTTTCGCGTCGCCGCCACAATTCCAACATTACATCCTGGGCTATTTCCTCGGCGAGCGCCCGCTCTCTGACAATGGATTCCGCCATGCGAACGAGATGTGCATAGTTGTCGCGGAAAACGGTTTCGAAGGCGGCTTCGTCACCGCCACGGATACGCTCCTGTAGCGCGCGCTCACTGGCGTCGTTCGTTGGCAAGTAGGGTAGCGTCCCGTTGGCGTGTCTGACTTATTAATGAATATGTCGAATTCAGACAGGGGTTCCGCCGACATTAGTCCGGACGACTGGGAGCGCATCGCGCGCTACGTCACCGGCGAAGCTGTGGCCGGCGAATCCGATGCTACGAGACGCTGGATCGAAGCCGATCCTCTGCGCGCTGATGTCGTGCGCCTGCTGGAATCGATAATCGCCGGTGCCGCGCCTCAAGATAACGCCGACGTCGATGTCGAGAGCGCCCTCGCAGAAGTCAAAACGCGAATTCGCGAGCCGAGAGTGCTGCCCTTCACTCCGCGTCCCGCCGACACTGCGCGCTCGCATCGCACCATTTACGCTCTGGCACGGGTCGCTGCCGCCGCCGTCATCATCGTTGGTGGCGTCACGATCTGGGAAAGCATGCGACGCTCGCGTCTCGAATCCAGCGAGCAGACGTACGCCACCGGCGTCGGGGAGCGTCGACAAGTGGTGCTCCGCGACGGCACCAGAGTTCTGCTCGGCCCGACCAGTCGATTGGTCGTTCCAGCGCCCGGTGGCGACGACCAGCGTCTCGTGACGCTCGACGGCATCGCGTATTTCAGCGTCGTCCATGATTCGGCGCATCCGTTCACGGTTCGGGCCGGAAGCATCAGTATCCAGGATATCGGCACTGCATTCACCGTGGAAAATGATGATAGTGCGGGTACGCGAGTGGCGGTGGACTCGGGTTCGGTTGCTATTGGGGCCGCGGACCAGAATCATGTACGCGGCGCAGTGCTCAACGCCCGCGATCGGGCTATCGTGGATGCTGATGGGGTGGTCTCCGTTGAGCGCTCAGCTGTTTCCGAAGATGACCTCGCCTGGACGCAGGGCCGGCTCATTTTTCGCGACGCACCACTTGTACTTGTTGGAGCTGAACTTTACCGCTGGTACGGAGTAAGGTTACGCGTAGCGGATTCAACGCTGGCTAACCTCCACCTTACAGCATCTTTTTCTGGCGAGCCGATCGATCGAGTACTGGATGTCATCGCTCTCTCACTTGGTGCTCGTGTCGAGCGGCAGGGAAATGTCGCAGTCCTCCACCGGGCGACGGAGCCTGTCCCACGGCCGTAGAAGTCACCCGCTAGCAGCACCGCGCGGCGCCGCCTTCGCGTTCGCGCTGGCCGCCGCATCCGTTTCGATCGTTCCAAATCTCGCCATCGCTCAGGCATGCTCACTCCCATCGAGCGAGTCGGTACCAGCGAGCGAGCCCGCGTCGCTTGCCGCGTGGAATTCACCGCTCGATCGCCGTGTCTCGCTCCATGTGCACGACATCTCGCTGCGCGACGCGCTGGATCGTCTCGCTGTTGCATCGAACGTCACGCTCTCGTATACCACGGAGAACGTCCCGCTCGATAGCCGCGTCTGCGCGTCGTTCGACTCGCTCGCACTCGGCGATGGGTTGGCCCTGCTGCTGCGCGGTACATCCGTGCTGCCAATCGCCGCCGGTGGCGACCACGTGGTTTTGGCGCCATCGCAGACCGAAGGCAATGGCGACGCACCGATCCCGAAAACCCTCGATCGCGTGGTGATCACTGGCAATGCGATCGCGGCGCCCGCGCGCCGGCTCACGGTTGCGATGAACGTCGTGAGTGGCGCGCAGCTCTCGCGATACTCCGAAGGAAATCTGGCGCAGGCGTTGAGCGATGCCGTGCCCGGACTATGGGTCTGGCAAAGCGCGCCAACCTCTCTGCTCGCTCACTACGGAAGCATCCGCGGCAGCAGCTCGTTCGGCGCGAGCTATCCCAAGATCTATGTCGACGGCATCGAGCTCTCGAATCCGTTGCTGCTGACCCAATTCGCCCCCGAGGCCGTCGAGCGAATCGAGATTATCCGCGGCCCCCAGGGCGCAGCGCTCTATGGAAACGATGCGATCAGCGGGGTGATCAACATCGTCACCCGACACGATGGCGCGGACGGTTCGCCAGACGCGATTGTGAGAAGCTCCTTCGGCGCGGCGTCCAGCTCCTTCGTTCCACGCGCCGCTATCACGCAGGACCATGCCCTCACCCTGCGTGGCGGCTCGAATGCCCAGTCCGGCAGTTTGAGTATCAGCTCCGGCGGGGTTGGCGAGTATTTGCCGGGCGCGTTCGTGCGTCACGCCGCCGGCAGCGCCGGTTTTCGTGCAGTCAGATCGAATTTCATCGCCACTGGAACGGCGCGCGTTTTCTCCAGCAGATCGAGCGAACCAATCAGCCCGCTGTTCCGCGATTCGGTGAGCCAGGCGCGGTCCGGTCTGGTGATTCCGGAGTCAGTGCAGGAATACACCGCCGGTGGCACGGCGACATTCATCGCCAACGATGTGTGGACCAACACCATCGTCGCCGGCTTCGACGGCAGTCGGGTCAGCAACGTCCCGGACTATCACACGCCGCTCCCGTCAGCAACGGGACCAGACGTCGGTAGTGCCGGTGGCAATGCCAATCTCGCGACCTTGCGCTTCAGCAGCGTCGCCAAAGTAGGTACGCCGGAAAATCTCGAATCCTCGCTGACACTCTCCGCCGAGAATTCGTGGCTGGATTTCCGCTCGCAGACGGCGACGACGAGCACCCAGACCGGCACCACGTCGCTGTCGTCGATCGTGCGTCGCATGACATCAGCCGGCGTCGCCCAGGCCAACCTTGCGTGGCACGACGCTGCCTTCTTCACCGCCGGACTTCGCCTCGAGCGCAATTCTTCGCTTGGTGCCACCAGCACTTACTCCGCGCTGCCAATGCTCGGCATCTCCGGCGTACGCGATGTTGGCCCTCTCACCATCAAGCTGCGCTCGGCATACGGCCGCGGCATTCGTGCTGCCACGACTCCGATTCGGGAAACTGCCTGGTTCGATGCGGGACGGGAGTCGCGCCTGCTCGATCTCGCTCCGGAACAGCAGTCGGGCATCGAGACGGGATTGGATCTCTTTGTCGGGCGCACTTTCGGCCTCCAGGTGACGCGCTTCGACCAGCTTGCATCTGGTTTGATTCAGAGAGTTGCCTACGCGTACAACCAAGAGCGCATCGATGAAGGTTCTGGCGGCGACGACCGCGGACCAGGCGGCACGGGCGTGAATGAGCCGTACGCGCCGAACGATCGCCACATTGGCTACTTACTGCAGAACGTGGGTGAGATCACCAACCGTGGCTGGGAGCTGAAGGGAGATTTTCAGCTATCGACACTCACGCTGAGTGGCACCTACTCGACCGTTGACAGCAGAGTGCGTCGCGTCGCCACCAACTACATCGGCGACATGCGCGTTGGCGACCGCATGCTGGAAGTCCCGGCGCGAACGGGCAGCTTCACGGCCTCCTGGGTCGCCGGTGGCTGGAATACCTCGCTGACTGCGTCGCGCTCGTGGGATTGGATCGATTACGATCGGATTGCGCTCGCGGGTGCATTCTCGAACTCAACCCAGACCGACGCGCAGCTCGTCGGACAGCAGCTGCGCAACTACTGGCTGCAGTACTCCGGGGTTACCCGTTTGCGCGCGAGCCTAGGCCGCGCTCTGTACCGTGGTTTGTCGGTGACCATCAACGGCGAGAACCTCCTCAATCGTCAGCACGGCGAGCCTGACAACATCACGGTGGTCCCAGGTCGCACGCTGAGCTTTGCGCTCCGCGCCGTCATGTAGTGGAAGCCTCCGAGTTGCGGAGTCAGCTCGTGACGTTGATGGGCTGGGCGAGCAGTACGATCGCGACGAGGGTCAGCAGGAAGTAAGGGACGAGAGCGGCAGCTCCCGCATAATCCTTCGAGACTCGCTGGCCGAAGAAGAGCGCGACAAGATTTGCCGCCGCGATCAGAGCTCCGTAAAACGCGAGCCCTGAGGAGCGGAAGAAAAGAAGCTGCAGGACTCCCACTCCGCTTAACAGCCCCGCCGCCACTTCCAGAATCGTGACGGTCAAGAACATCGGTCCAACCGTACGCGCTAATGGACTGCGCGCGAAGTGCTCGTCCAGATACGCGCGGTTACCAGCCCGATCAAAAACCTTGTCCAGCCCCGACTGGAGAAACAGCACTGCCAGAAACGCCGACACCAGCAACTGCAGCAGATAGATCGTCCATCCCGGCGAGCGCAGATCAGGCATTCCTCAATCCTCAATTAATCAGCAGTCAGCAATGCCGTTGGTCCGAAAGCCTCAGTCCTCTGGAATTATCTCATTTCGTGAATCATGACGCCGCGCGCCGCGAGCTCGCGGATGTATTTCTCCGCCGGAATCGCTTCGTCCGGCGTGAACACTCCCGCTTTGCCGATCTCGCCACGCACCTGCATCTGGCCGGTGATGGAGAGTGAATAGCCGGTCGAGCGCTCCATCGCGCTGATGCCGTTCTCTTCATCGTAGTAATCCACCATCTCCCAGCCGATGCGCTTCGGCTTGCCGCCCTTCTTGCCCTCGGCGAACACGCGGAGCGCGACCAGATCGTGGCCATTGGGCTTGGTGAGACGCGGACCCATCGCGGAGACGACCAGATCGCGCGGCACGACTTTCACGCCCTTCACATCGACTGGATTGAGCTCCAGCAATCCGAGCTCGCGAATCGCCTCCATGATTCTCGCGTGACCGGGATAACGAAGCGTCTTGTACTCCATCGTTGGGACCTTGCCCTCGTAGCGGAACGCCATCGTCGACAACCCGCCCGCGGTGTGGAATCCCTCCAGCTCGCCCAGCGACCCGCCGAAATACACCGGCTCGATCTCGGACAGCGCTTTCACCTGCGTACGCTTGCCGTTGCGTAGCACCCACGACAAGGTCGTGTAGTAGTCGAGCACGCCTTCCAGCGAGTACACGATCTGATAGTTGAGCGGCGGCTCCGGATGCTGCGGCAACCCCCCGACGAAAATCCGGACTGCGTCGACTTCATCGAGCTGCTTGATCCCGTACTCGGCGAGAATGTTCACCATACCCGGCGCGAGGCCGCAGTCGGGAATCACCGTGATGTTTTTCTTCTTCGCTTCCCCGTCGAGCGTCTTCTGCTTGAAGACGATCTCGGTGTTGCCGCCGAGGTCTGAGAAGTGAACGCCCGCCTCGACGGCGAGCGTAGCCAGCTCAAAGTTGAAATAGTACGGGATCGCGCTCATTACCGCGTCGCATTCCTTCATCAACGCCAGCGTTGCCTCGCGATCGCGCACGTCGAGCGGAGTGAAGATCAATCGCTCGCCTGAAAACGGCGCCAGAAATTGTGGCAGGTGGTCGGTATGCAGATCGGCGAGACGTACTTCTTTTACTTCCGGATTCTGCAGCAGATCATAAGCACACGCGGAGCCTTGCAGCCCCGCGCCAAGCACGAGCATTCGCATTACGTGTGAATCTCCAATTGTGTGAGCTGGACTCGCTCTTGCAATTTAATGCGCACGATGAGTACCGATACTTGGCGCGAGCACTTAATCGAGTCGCCGGCGAGAATTCAACAGATCCTGGAAAGCACGAAACGTATTGCGGTACTGGGAATGAAGCCGGACGCGTCCCAACCGGCGTACTACGTGCCCGAGTACGCGTCACAGGCCGGCTACGATGTCGTTCCGGTTCCCGTCTACTATCCTGAGCTGACGGAGATCATGGGCAAGAAGGTCTATCGCAAGATCGCCGACATTCCAGGCGACATTGACCTCGTCGATGTGTTCCGTCGGCCCAAAGACATCCCTCAGCACCTCGACGACATTCTCGCCAAGAAACCGAAGACTGTCTTCTTCCAGCTGGGAATCCGCAACGACGAAGCGGCTGAGCGGCTTGCCAAAGCCGGAATCGACGTCATCCAGGATCACTGCCTTATGGTTGAATTGCGGCGAATCGGGAAGTAGCCGCTGGCCTACCAAATCACCGTGTAAACGACTGGCTCGACCGCGGGATCATTCGGTTGCCGATTTGTTTTCGGCGCCAACGCAATGATAAAGCGCCCGCCTGCAGTCGCAGCGAGAGTGACGCCCGCGCCAACTACTCGCTCAGCGCCCGTCGCGCCCGTTTCGCCATTCTGCGGATTTGGCTCGGCGATGGTGATGACTCCGCGACGACTCTCAAT
>DASTGU010000062.1:0-13965 GCA_035718845.1 Gemmatimonadaceae bacterium
GATCAGAATGAACAACACGACTTTGGTCGCGGTCGTCGAATTGGTGACGAGCTCCGCCGGTGAGGTTGGGATCCCCTGCCCGACCTGCAGCAGCATCAAGCCGATCAAGTCACCGCCTCGCTCAGTTGGTTAGCGAACCACTTGTAGGATCGAGACAGTCCCTCTTCGAGTCCCACCTGTGGTGTCCAGCCGAGCAGCTGCTTCGCCTTTTCGACGTTGACGAAGGATTCCTGCTGCTCACCTGGACGGTGCGGCGCAAACTCGACCGGCACGTTGCTGCCTGCCGCAGCCTGCAGTTTCTTCGCGATATCAATAACCGCGGTGCCGACGCCGGTGCCGATATTGAATGCGCGCGCATCCATTCGGCCCTTCTCGGGCAGTGGTTTCGTTGCCGCGAGATACACCGCGCGCGCGACGTCGCCGACATAGACGTAGTCGCGCGTCTGCAGTCCATCGCCGAAAATCGTGAGCGGCTTGTTGTTGAGGATGCGGCCGCAGAAAATCGCGACTACGCCAGCCTCACCGTGGGGATCCTGACGGGGACCGTACACGTTGCCGAATCGAACCGCTACACATTCCTGCCCGTGTACCCGGCCATAGTATGCGAGATAGAGCTCGATACTCAGCTTGGAGATCGCGTACGGCGACTCGGGATCTTTCGGATACGTCTCGGCGTTCGGCGGAGTATTGAAGTCACCATAGAGGACGCCGCCCGTCGACGTAAAGATCACTCTGCTCTTGAAGTCGCTCCTTCTGAGCGCCTCCATCATGTTGAGCGTGCCGAGGATGTTGATGGTGGCGTCGTTGATCGGATCGGCGACGCTCTTTCGCACATCGATCTGCGATGCGAGATGCGCAATGACGTCATAGCGACCTTTTTGCACGAGATCGGCGAACTCGCGCGAGTTGACGCTGATCTCGTGGAAGCGGGCCTTCTCCGGAAGATTACGGCGCTTACCGCTGGAAAGATCATCGACAATATCAACCTGGTAGCCTTTCTCCAGGAAGAGATCGGCTACGTGTGATCCGATGAACCCAGCGCCGCCAGTGACGAGCGCTTTAGGCAATGTCTTTGTTGTCCTCTGGTTTCTGGCTGCTGCTGGTGGCGCGCCCGAGCGCAAATAAGTACCGCGCGGCATCGACGACTGCGAGTCCACGACCGTTGGCGGCAGCAGCTTTGAGTCGAACGCTTGGCTCGTGCAGGAATTTGTTCATCAAGGATTTTGAGAACTGTTCGATCGCATCAGCTTGCTCCGCGGATAGCGGCCCGATGCGCTTGAGGGCTGCAGCAAGCTCCGTGCTGCGCAGCCGATCCATCTCGTCGCGAAACTCGCGCACTACCGGTACTGCAGCAAGTCCGGCTACCCAATCCCAAAACTTTTGTACCTCTTCCGAGATGATTGCGCGCGCGGCGGGAACATCTTCTACTCTGCGCTCGAGGTTCGCCGCAGCGGCTGCGCGCAAATCATCGAGATCGTAAAGGAAGACGTTGTCGAGTGACCCGACGGCTGGCTCGACGTCGCGCGGCAACGCAATGTCAAGAATGCAGAGCGGTCGATCGCCGCGCGCTTCGATCGCCGCGCCGACACGGTTCATTGTCACCACTGGCACTGGCGCAGCCGTCGAACAAATGAGAACGTCGACATCCCGCAGCGAGTCCCAGCACTGATCGTAGTGCATTGCAGTCGCGCCGTGACGCTCGGCGAGTGCTCGCGCGCGCTCATGGGTGCGATTCGCGACAATCGCGACGCGGACTCCTTCGCTGAGCAGACACTCGAGCGCCAATTCGGCGACGTCGCCCGCGCCAAGAACCATCGCTCGGCGACCACCGAGCCCACCGAAAATCTTCTTGGCCAGCTGAACGGCGGCGGAGCTCACGGACGCGGCGCCGCGACCGATTCCGGTTTCTTCGCGTGCACGCGAGCCGGCGAGCAGCGCACTCTGGAACATGCGATTGAGAATCGGGCCGGACTCGGCGCGGGACTGTTCCCACGCCTCCTTCACCTGACCGTGGATCTGCGCCTCACCGAGTATCATCGACTCGAGCCCAGCAGCGACCGAGAAAAGGTGAACGGTGGCTTCCCGCTCGCGCCGGACGTACAAGTACTGATCAATCGGCTCGCCGAGTCTCCCGGCGTAAAGCGCGGCGATGTGGGAGAGCGCGTCGTCGGTTTCAGCGACCGCGTAGAGCTCGGTGCGGTTGCAAGTGGAGAGAACCACGCCCTCGCGGATGACGCCGGCAGCCTTCAGTGAGGTGAGCGCGTTCACTGATTCGCGCGCGTTCAATGCGAGCTTCTCCCGCACTTCGATCGGTGCGGTAGCGTGACTGACACCGGCGACGATCAACGCCACGACTGCACCTTCTCGCTGAAAGTCCCGTTCTCTACCGAGCTGCAGAAATCACTATCGAGGAGTTTTGACGAAGCGTCCTGCCAGCGATCGTCGCCACTGGCGAGAGAGCGCGCACGCAGGCCCCGCAGCACTGATACTGCCTGTTCGTATCGGCGGTCGAAGCGCTCCGAGATCGCATCGCGAATTCGCGCCGCCGCGCCCGGAACTCCGCCGGCGGAGACCGCAATGGTGACGTCACCGGATCGGTGCAGCGCCATCGTGTGAAAATTCCCTTCGTCGGGAAAGTCGGTGATGTTCACCAGCTGTCCGTTCGCCTGCGCGTCAACCGCGATTTGGGCGTTGATCTCACGCGAGTCGGTGGCGGCAATAACGAGATTGGCGCCTTTGAGTCGCGCCCGATCGTATTCCCCACGCACGATCGTCACACTACGTGCGACTTCTGCCTGCGAGAGTGCCTCGCTGACTTGCGGCGCAACCACAGTCACCTGCGCGCCCGCATCAGCGAGCGCGAGCGCTTTGCGCGTGCCGACGGCGCCGCCCCCAATCACAACCGCGCGAATGCGTTCGCCGTGCAACGCGATCGGGAAATCGCTCAAAGGAACTGACCGCGGTTGAGCGACGTCATGCGGAACACGACGTAGAGCAGCACTACACTCGCAAAGGTGACTGCAGACATCAGTGCCGCTCGGCGCGCCTGCCAGCCGCGCAACACCCTGCCGAGCACCAGCGCGCTGACTGCGAGCCAGGCGACGAGCCCCCATATCAGCTGTGGCAGGACCAGCGCGCGATACTCAAGCGAATATGCTCCCGCCAGCGCGAGACCCAGCGTGAGGCCGAGGAATCCGGCGATCGACGCGAGATGATTGACGCGGTCGAGGGTGTCGAGCGGAGGAAAGAATCTGAAGATCGCGCCGAAATGGGCGGACTTGAGCTCGCGCCGCGCAACCAGATACATCGTCCCCGCTGCGGCTGCCGTCCCATACGCGGCGATCCCAATGAAGCTGAGCACGATGTGCATCGTCAGCCACACCGCCCGTGCGCCCTGCGGCTCGAGGAAGGGATGCAGGCCGGCGAGGTTCCCAACCATCGTCACCACCGCTGCGACCGGCGCGGCGACGAGGGTGAGGCTCACCTCGCGTGCCAGACTTTCCACAACCACCAGCGAGATCGCGAGCACAAGCCCGGCAAACGACAGTGCCGGTCCGAGGCCAGTCAGCGACGCGGCGCCAGACTGTCGCGTCAGCGCAGCCAGTGCGGTGGCGTGAGCGCCAATGCCGAGCAACAGCACCAGGACAACGCCAAGCACAGGCGCTTTGACGCGCCTGGCAAACGGCAAAGCCGCGACAGCCGAAGCCGCCAGATAGAGGGTGACGGCCGCAAAGTGAGCGATCGCTATCATCGATCGCGAAATCTAACAAAAAGCCCCCCGAATCTTGTCGGGGGGCTTTGGTAAAGCACGATTTCTTACAGACTTATGGCATTTTGCCAGTCAGGCGCACCGGCATTCCGTCGCGAATCGTCGGCTGCTCCTGGTGGACGATGATCGCCGTCGCTGAGAACGGCGTCACCCGCACGATCTGGCCGACGCCCGCAACGACTGGTGGGGCGCCTTCGCTGTCCGATCTGCCGGCCTTGTTGTCGATGAAGGTGACTTCGTCGCCAACCGTGAGACCGTTCGACGAGTTCGGCGAAATGATCACGTAGTGCCCGATCGAAGGCAGCACCGGCTCATTGTGCACGTAGAGAACCTTCCCGCGCGCGCCGCCGGATACCGGTGAGAGCGACCCCTCGGGGAGCACGATCTCCGGCGCCGCAATGAGACGCTGATCGAGCTTGATCTCCGAGAACTGCCGGAGGACGCGAACGATAGGATGCTGACCGGCGGGCATATCCTCGACCTGCACGATACCCGTTGGGATGATCACTTGCCCGTTGCCACCAAGATCAGGGCCCAGCACGTACGACATGTATCTGTCGCCAAGCCTCGGCGTGGCGCCGCGGGGCAGCTCGGCGTACAGCTCGTCGTTCAGCTGGTAGCGGGCCTGCTCAATGCTCGCCTTGATGCCCATCCGATCGACGCTCGACACCAGTCTGCCAGGGCCACGCGGACCGCGGTCGGCATATGGCGCGGCTTCGACTTCGCCTCTGCGCACAGCACTCGGACGATAGCGGCCGATGACTTCTCCACTCGCCGCGGCAGCGGCAGTGGCGGCGGCGACGCGGCTCATTGGCGACGCAAAAACGGTGAGATCGGACCGGACCGGGCCCTGATCCTGGAGCGTGCGAGTATTGACGTGGGAGACGACTTCGCCCGCGCTGTCAGCGCGTGCAAGCGCTTCCGGCTTCACTTCATTGCCCCAGATGCGAATGACTTCGCCAGGGTAGATCCAATGCGGATCCTTCACGATGTCCGTGTTGCGGCGGAAGATCTCCGGCCAGCGGAACGGATTCTTGAGATATGCGTTGGCAAGGTCCCAGAGCGTGTCGCCTTTCTTGACCACGTGCTTCACTTCCTGAGTCGTGTCGGTCATCACGAGATTGTTCGTCGTGTCGACGCGAGCCGCGGTGGAATCGGGAGTGGTCGGGTTCTGGGCTGAGGCCGTGTGCGCGACGCCGGCGGAGATTGTCAGCGCGGCGATCAATGCGGCGCTGAGGCCGGATCTCGTTGCAATGGTTGACGATGGCGTGCGGGCGTTGCGGCTCACTCGTGCTCCGGGACTTGACTGATGGATTGTCGCCCGCGCGGGGCGGGTCAACAATTGGACGGGCGTACGCTGGCGAAAGTCACTCTGAAGTGATGCAAAACGGCCGACTGGGTACCAGTCGGCCGCCATCGCAATCTGAAACAACGAGGAGTTCTAGAAAGGCAGGTCGTCGTCGGTTTCCTCGAGCGCTCCGGGGAAATCCTCGAAGTCATTGCCGCCCGCGTTGGACGTCGCCGTCTTGGCGCCGGCTGCCGCCGGAGCGCGGCTACGGCCACTGCCCTCACTGTCGTAGTCGCCCTGTGAGCCGCCGCGACCGCCGCCGAGCATGGTTAGCTCGCGGACGTTGATCTCAGTGCTGTAGCGGGTCTGATTGTCCTTGTCCTGCCACTGGCGATACTCGATGCGGCCTTCGACGTAGATCTTGTCGCCCTTCTTACAGTATTTCTCGACGACGTCGGCGAGGCCCGAGCCTTTGGTGTTCCAGACTACGCAGCGGTGCCATTCCGTTTTCTCCTGCTTCTCACCATTCGGCGTATTCCACTGCCGGCTCGTGGCAAGCGAGAACGTCGCGACGCGGTTGCCACCGGTGGTCGACCGCACTTCGGGATCGCTGCCCAGGTTTCCGATCAGCATCACTTTATTCAGACTTCTGCTCACTTTGCCTCCTGGCGAGAGAGTTCGTTTCCCGCCGCGAATAGTATAGACCGGGGTCCGACCCCAAGCAAACCAACAATTTCAGCGATCAGCAAAACTTCCCGCTGATTCCTTCTCGTCACCTGTAGTATCCAACAAACGGCGCATCACCAGCGCGTCTTCGACCGGCCGTCGATAGTAATTGCGCCGCCGTCCGATCTCCTTGAATCCTCGCGAGCCGTACAGCGCACGCGCCGCTCGATTCGATTCGCGCACCTCGAGAAACGCCGTGCGGACGCCGGTCCCGCCCAGCTGAATGAGCACTGAGTCGAGCATCTGTCCAGCCAATCCACGACCGCGATAGCTTGGATCGACAGCGACGTTCAGCAGCTCCGCATCAGGCCCAACCGAGAACGCGATGATGTAGCCGGCAATCGCTTCATGCGGTGCTACCTCAACCACCTGAAAGATAGCAGCCTGGCCACCCAGAATGCGCCGAAAAGAATCCTCACTCCACGGATCCGCAAAGGATAGCCGCTCGATGCGGACGATCTCGGTTATGTCCGACGATCGCGCTGGCCGCAGCAGCGCGGTCACGTCGTCAGCGGGCGCCCGTGTGCCGCCTCCCAGCGCACCTGCGCCTCGGCTAGCCGCCCATAGTCAGGCTCCCACGCCGCCAGGTCGACCGGCCCGGCGCTCGCGATCTCCTCGCGGAGCGGAGCAACGCCACGCGCATGAGGGTGGGCGTCGATCTGCTGTCCCGGCCCGATGACTCGCAGTGAACCCGCGGACGAGGCCAACTCAGCCAGCTCGGCAGCGGCTATGATGCGCGGCGCCTCGATTTGCTGCGGCGGCGAATCCTCGGCGACAACGATTCGGGCTGCGTAGAATTCGCCACGCATCGCGTCGAGCACGGAGAGATACTCTCCCTGGGGGGCCGACGGTTTTGCGCCCGCCACAGTGAGCAGCAAAGACGAAACGGTGTAAAGCGGAACGCCGAGTCCCGACGCCAGCCCCTTCGCCACCGAACCGGCAACCCGCAAGCTCGTGAAGCTGCCGGGCCCGCTCCCGCAAACGATTCGTCCAATTTCCGAACGGTCGATTCCGGCCTCTTCAAGACATTCCGCGATCGCCGGCATCAACTGCTCGCCCCGACCCGCGCGCGACACCGAACCGTCCTCGTCACCAATAGTTCGCTCGGCGATGACCCGCCCGTCGCGGATGAGGGCGACACTGCCGCTATACGTCGCACCTTCGAGGGCGAGAGTGATTTTTTTTGGCTCGGGCATCCTTGAAAATTACCAACTATCCGAGTTCGAACTGAGGACTGGCCGTGCGGCCGCCCCACAACTGGCCTTCTGAAGTAACGGGTTCCGAGTTCCCGGTAGCACGGTTCCCTGTTGTCCGTTAACTACGGTTCGAAACCGTTCGAAGTGGCCTATGGTAAAAGCAAAAACAAAGGCAACGGCACCTAGCCGTTGCCTTTCCTTTACGCCGGGCAGAAGGGTTAAATGCGCAGTTTACGGGGAACAGGCAACCGTGCTACCGGCCACTCGGATCCCGTTACTTCAGATCGCCGGTAGAAGGGCGGCCGCACGGCCAGTCCGCACTCAGCAGTCCGCAGTCGGAGGAGGATTATCCCGCAAGGAGAATCCGTCGGGTCGGATCATCGGCGACATAATCGAGATCGATGGGCAGATGATTCTCGGGCAATCTCGAGCCCGCGCGCTCGGGCCACTCGACGAGAACCAGCGCGCGCGACGACACGATTTCGTCCCAGCCGAGGTTGGTGAGCTGCTCCGGCGAATCGAGTCGGTAGAGGTCGATGTGGAATACGGGAGATTTCGGCGACCGGTATTCGTGAATCAGCGCGTAGGTTGGGCTCGTGATCTCATCGACCACTCCGTACCCGCGACAAATCGCTTGCGCGAGGGTGGTTTTGCCGACGCCGAGCTCGCCGGTGAGAGTAATGAGGAGCGGCGGCGAGGCGCCGCGACCAAGCTCTTCGCCCCAGTGACGGAGCTCGCTCTCGGTTAGAGTGAGATGGCCTTTGGTCGCGTAGGCTGGAACGACGTGGCGGTGTGCCGGCATTAGTTACCGGCTGTGCAGACCTGCCAGCGAGCCCTTCCCCTCTTGCTTACCCGCTTTCGCCTTGAGCTCGAACAACTCGTCGCGCAGTCGCGCCGCCGTCTCGAAGTCGAGGTTGGTAGCGGCTTCGCGCATCTGCGCTTCCAGCTCCTGAATCAACGCCGGAATGTTGTCGGCGCCGTAGTGCGCCCCAGCTTCGGCCACGCGACGGCCCTTCTCGCGCTCACGCTCCTCGCGCTCAGTGCGCGCGTCGGCAACGCGGGTGATGAAGCGAACCTGATCGACGCTCTTCACCACGCTCGTCGGCGTGATCCCGTGCTCGCGGTTGTATGCCTGCTGCATCTCGCGGCGGCGCCCCGTCTCCTCCATGCAGCGCTGCATCGAGCCGGTGATTCTGTCGGCGTAGAAGATTGCGCGTCCGTTGAGATTTCTCGCCGCGCGGCCGACGGTCTGGATCAACGAGCGGTCGCTGCGCAGGAATCCTTCCTGATCTGCGTCGAGAATCGCCACGAGCGAGACTTCCGGCAGATCGAGTCCTTCGCGTAGCAGGTTGATTCCGATCAGCACATCGAACTCACCAAGCCGCAGCCCGCGCACGATCTCCATCCGCTCGATGGCATCGATGTCGGCGTGCATGTAGCGCACGCGCACACCCATCTGCTGCAGATAGTCGGCGAGGTCCTCGGCCATGCGTTTTGTCAGCGTCGTCACCAGCACGCGCTCGCCGCGCCGCTCGCGGATGCGAATCTCGTTGAGCAGGTCGTCGACCTGCCCGCGCACCGGTCGCACTTCGATCTCCGGATCGATCAGGCCCGTCGGACGAATGATCTGCTCGACCACCGCGCCCTCCGACAATCTGAGCTCGAGCTCCGCCGGCGTCGCGCTGATGCTGATCGCGCGCGGGGTCAATGACAGAAACTCGTCGAACATCAATGGCCGATTGTCGAGTGCGCTCGGCAGACGGAAGCCGTAGTCGACCAGCGTCAGCTTGCGCGCGCGGTCACCGTTGAACATACCGCCGATTTGCGGCAGCGTGACATGCGATTCATCGACCACAACGAGAAAATCTTCCGGGAAATAGTCGAACAGGCACGCCGGTCGCTCCCCTTCCGCTCGCCCTGACAGATGACGCGAGTAATTCTCGATTCCCGCGCAGGTGCCGATCTCCAGCATCATCTCGATGTCGAAGTTGGTACGCGATTCGAGACGCTGCGCCTCGAGCAGCTTGCCCTGACCACGGAGCTCGGTGAGTCGCTGCGCCAGCTCTTCGCGAATCAACCCGACTGCGCGCTCGATGGTCGGCCGCGACGTAACGAAATGCTTCGCCGGGTAGATCGCGGATTTCTCGAGATTCGCGATGGTATCCCCAGTCAGAGGATTGATTTTACTGATCCGCTCGATCTCGTCGCCCCACATCTCGACGCGCACGCCCTGCTCTTCGTAGGCGGGCAGAATCTCCACCGTGTCGCCGCGCACGCGGAACGTGCCGCGCTCGAGACCCATGTCGTTGCGCGAGTACTGGATCTTCACCAGCGATCTGAGAATGTCGTCGCGCGGAATCTTCTGGCCTTTCGTCAGCGTCACCATCTGCTCGCGGTACGCGCGCGGATCGCCCAAGCCGTAGATCGCCGAGACCGTGGCGACGATCACGACGTCGTCACGTTCCATCAAACTGGACGTCGCGCGCAACCTCAGTCGATCGATGTCTTCGTTGATCGACGCGTCCTTCTCGATGTAGGTATCCGTCGTCGGGACGTACGCTTCCGGCTGGTAATAGTCGTAGTACGAAATGAAGTACTCGACTGCATTGTGCGGGAAGAAACTCTTCAGCTCGCCGTACAGCTGCGCCGCCAGAGTCTTATTGTGCGACAGCACCAGCGTCGGCCGGCCGAAATTTCGAATGACGTTGGCAACCGTCATCGTCTTTCCGGATCCGGTCACGCCGAGCAGAGTCTGGAATCGGTCACCCCGATCCAGTCCCTTTGTCAGCTCCGCAATTGCTTTTGGTTGATCGCCCGCCGGCGCGAAAGGCGCCTGAAGGTTAAATGCCGCTTTGCCCATTCTTGATGTCGCTCGACAGACGCTCTCGGCGCGCGACTTCCGTCACGCCTTTCACGCGTCTCGCCGCTTTAATGATTTTCTGCAGGTGCGCGAGATTGCCGACTTCGACCGCCAGCTCGCCGATCACGTGTCCGTCTGCACTATGCAGCTCGAAGCTACGAATATCGGTGCCGGTCGCTGAGACTGCGGTCGCGAGGTCGGCATAGAGGCCGCGGCGATCGGTCGCTTCGAGAGCGAGACGCACCATGAATTTCTCGCCTTCCAGCTCCTTCCAGTCGATCTCCAGTCGCCGCTCCGGCTCCTGGATCAGCATCAGCAGATTCGGACAATCCGACCGATGAATGCTGACGCCACGGCCCCTCGTTACATACCCCACAACCGGGTCGCCGGGTACCGGCTGACAGCACTGGGCGTAACGCACCATCATGCCGTCGACGCCCTGAATGCGGACACCCTTGGTGGTGCCGCGGACCTTGTCGACCAGCCAATCGAGCGGGCCCTGCTTCGGCGGCTCGGCTACGGCGTCGGTCTCCGGATAAAGCTCCTTCAGGACCTGCGAGACGTTGACGTCGCCCTGCCCGATCGACGCGACGAGGTGATTGACGTCCATCAGGCGCAGCGTCTTTGCGACTTTCAGCAGATCGCTGTCTTCCGCTTTTGCGAGACGACGCCGCTTGATCTCGCGCTCGAGAATCTCTCGGCCGAGCTTGATCGAAGTGTGGTGCTCCTCGATGCGCAGCCGTTGCCGAATCTTGTGCCGGGCGCGGCCGGTGCGGACGTGCGCCAGCCAATCCCTGCTCGGCTTCGCCGACGGGGACGTGATGATCTCCACCGTCTCCGAGTTCTTTAGCTCGCGCGCCAGACTCGCGATGCGCCCGTTGATACGCGCGCCCTGACAGTGCAGACCGACTTCGGTGTGGACCGCGAATGCGAAGTCGATCGGCGTAGCGCCCTTCGGCAGCTGAATTACATCGCCGGTCGGCGTGAAGACGAAGATCTCATCCTGATACAGATCGAGCTTGAGGAACTCGAGAAATTCGTCGGGCGTTTTGGCGTCAAGCTGGAGCTCGAGCACCTGCCGGAACCACTGCAGCGCGCGATCCAGCTCATCGGCGCTCTTCCCCGAATCTTCCTTGAATCTCCAGTGCGCCGCGATTCCGTACTCGGCGGTCCGGTGCATCTCGCGCGTGCGAATCTGAATCTCGAAGAGCTGACTGCCTGGACCGAACACCGTCGTGTGCAGCGACTGGTATCCGTTCGACTTCGGCTGCGCGATGTAATCCTTTATCCGCTCCTGGAGCGGCGTGAACTGATCGTGGATGACGCCGAGTGCGTGGTAGCAATCCGGGACGGAATTGACGAGGACGCGTACGGCGAGCAAGTCGTAGATCTCTTCGTACGGCTTGTCCCACTTTTTCATCTTCTTCTGGATCGACCAGAGATGCTTCGGTCGACCGGTGACTTCGACGTCGACGATTCCCGCTTTGCGCAGATGACTCTCGAGCGGCTCCTTCAGCTGCGCGATTGATTTCTCGCGCTCGGTGCGACGGGTTGCGACTTTCTTGGCGAGGGTCTTGTAGTCCGCCGGCTCGAGATGCTTGAACGCGAGATCCTCGAGCTCCCACCTCACCCGGGCCATACCGAAACGGTGCGCGAGCGGCGCGTAGAGATCACGCGTCTCAGTCGCAATGCGCTTCTGGCGGTCAGCCGGAAGAAACTCCAGGGTTCGCATGTTGTGCAGTCGATCGGCGAGCTTGATCAGAATGACGCGCGCGTCTTTGGCGATCGACAGCAGCAGCTTGCGATAATTCTCGACCTGCCGCTCCTGCGATGAATTGAGCGGCAGATGACCGATCTTGGTCAGCCCGTCGACGATCTCGGCGATCTCGCGCCCGAACTCCGCCTCGATGTCCTCGACCGTGATTTCGGTGTCTTCGACGACGTCGTGGATCAGGCCGCTGGCGACGGTGGTTGAATCCAGCTGCAGATCGACCAGAATCTTGGCGACTTCGACGCAATGCGAGACGTACTTGTCACCCGACAGACGTTTCTGGCCTTCGTGGGCCTTCTCGCTGAACCGATAGGCGCGCGTAAGCAGGTCCCGATCGAGTCGATCGGGCAGCCCTGCCTTCAACCACTCGGGAAGGTTGTCCTTCTCCGATTCCTTCTCTCTAACCGCGCCTGCCGTCAAAGCAGTCCTGCCTCCGCGAAGCTTATGTAGCGCCCCCTACCGATAATAACGTGATCCTGGACGGGGATGTCGAGTAGTTTGCCCGCCTGCACAAGCTGCTCAGTTACTACCCTATCGTCGGGCGAAGGTGTCGGATCTCCGCTCGGATGATTGTGCACCAGAATGATTGCCGCTGCGCGTTCCGCGATCGCTTCCCGGAAGACCTCTCGCGGATGTACGAGCGACGAGTTGAGCAGGCCGCGCGTTACGGTGATGTCGCGCTCGAGCCGGTGCTGTGAATCGAGCACGGCGACGTGAAACTCCTCGACAGGCAGATCTTCCAGGCGTTGCGCGAAGATTTCGTAGACGTCGCGCGGCCAGCGCACAGGTGCACCCTCCTGCCGTTCTTCCGCCGCCATGCGCCTTCCCAACTCGAGCGCGGCGTGGATAGAAACAGCACGAGCCGTACCGACACCCCGCACGCTAGTCAGCGTCGCAACTGGCTGACTCGCCAGCAGCCGCAACGAGCCGCGGCAGGTCGCAAGGATCTCCTGCCCAATGCCCAGCGCCGACCGTCCTTCGGACCCAGAGCCGAGCAGGATCGCCAGCAACTCGCTGGAGGATAGCGCCTGAGCGCCGTGGGATCTTAGTCGTTCGCGAGGGCGTTCGGTTGCTGGGAGCTCTCTGATTGTTAAGGACACTCGTTCTCCTTTGCGGGGATTGGAGAGTGTCCTAGCGGCGGGCTAAAAAGCCGTCACCGCACCGTCACAACTGCAACCAAAGGTAGGCAGGTTGCAGAGAAAGCTCAGGCAACCGGCCACAGCGAACGTGCGTCGCCTTCCAGGTGCAATGCGCCAAGAGCGCCACGAACGAAGCTGTATCCTGCAGTTCTGAGCCTCTGCAACCCGCCTACCTTTGGTCAGTCCGCAGTCCAGCCTACAGGTTCGCGCCGTGACATTTCTTAAACTTCTTCCCGCTCCCACACGGACACGGATCGTTCCGCCCCACATTCGACCAGTCCGCGCTCCCGCCGCCGTTCGGGCCGCCGGCAATCCCCGGCACCGGCGCCGTCGCCATCGCCTTGCTCAGCGACGACGACTTGCCGCCAACGTGCACTGTCGGCTCTGGTCGGACCGCGGCGCCCTTCTTGGGCGCTTCGGCCGGCGCGACGTCCAGCGTCGCATCGGTGCCATCGCCGTTCTCCGTCGCAGCAACTTCCTCGAGCACGCCGAGCGCGTTGTAGCGCCGCGTCGGCTGGGCCGGACGCGGGGCCGGCGCGCCCGCGCCATCCCCACCATCGAGCTCCGGGCCACTCAGGAACATCTCGGGCAGCGGCGCCTGCTGCTCGAAAGTGATCTGTGCGCGCAGGAAGCGCTCGGTAAACGTGTTGTGGATGTCCTGCATTAGATCCACGAACATGTTGTACGCCTCGTGCTTGTACTCGATCAGCGGATCCTTCTGCCCCCACGAGCGATAGCCGATCGCGTTGCGCAGCTGATCGAGATCGTAGAGGTGATCCTTCCACTTCTCGTCGATCACGTGCAGCATCACAAGCGCCAGTAGCTGCTCGGCGTACTCGCCCAGGCTGGACATCTTGTCGGCGAACGCCTTGCGACCGGCCTCGATCGCGCGCTGTTCCGCTATCTCCTGCGACGTCGGGAGATTGCCGTCCTCGAAGCCCGGCACCGTCAACATGTAGTGCATCAGCAGATCCTGACGCACCAGACCGAAATCCCACTCTTCCTGCGAGTCGAATTGATCGAGCATGTTCTCGACGCGTTTCGACACGCCCTTCTCGATCATCTTCTCAGCTTCGGCTTTCAGCTCTTCCCCGCCCTCGAGCGCGAACGAGCGCAGCGAGTAAATCACCTCGCGCTGCTGGTTCATCACGTCGTCGTACTCGAGCAATCTCTTACGTGACTGGAAGTTCTGCAGCTCGACACGCTTCTGCGCCTG
>DASTGU010000063.1:0-3655 GCA_035718845.1 Gemmatimonadaceae bacterium
GGCGACTTTCCGGCAACCACACAGGAAGTCGCCATGGACAACAGTGTTTCGCAGAATCATTCCCGGAAGCAGACGCGACTTGCGTACCCCGGCGAGCGATTGACGCTAGCCGATCCGTTCTCCGCTGGCTGCGTCGAAGAAATGCGCTCGCTCGAGATTGAACGAGAGCACGATGTTGGAGCCGAGCGGTGGCAGCGGCTGCGGCGGGGAGAGTCGCGCAGTGAGGTCATGCTTCCCCACCCGCGCGTAGATGAACGTCTCGTTACCGAGGGACTCGACGAGATCGAGGCGCGCTGTCGCGGTAGCCGGGGCAACCCCTGGGCCTGCTACGACTGACACATCCTCCGGCCGAATTCCGAGCGTAACCGCCTTCCCGCGTGCCGGCGCCAACTGATCGGCGACGTGGGTGGGAAGGTTTAACTCCATCCCACCGCCGTCGGCGACGAATTTTGCCGCGCTCGCAGTTCCCGCCTCTCGCCTCCCGCCTCCCGCCTCCCGCGTTTCGCCTCCCGCCTCCCGCGTTTCGCCTCCCGCCTCCCGCACGGCGCCCTCAACGAAATTCATCGCCGGATTCCCGATGAATCCCGCCACGAATTTGTTCTTCGGCCGCTCATACAGATTGATCGGTGTGTCGATCTGCATCACGTGGCCGCGATTCATCACCACGATCCGATCGCCGAGCGTCATCGCCTCGACCTGATCGTGGGTGACGTAGATCATCGTCACCTTGAGCTCCTGATGCAGTCGCGCGATTTCGCGCCGCATCGACACCCGCATCTGCGCGTCCAGATTCGACAGCGGCTCGTCGAACAGAAAGACCTGCGGCTGCCGCACGATCGCCCGACCTAGCGCCACACGCTGACGTTGTCCGCCCGACAACTGCCGCGGTTTCCGATCGAGAAGCTGGTCGAGACCCAGCGTCGCTGCCGCGCTTTGCACGCGCGTGTCGATGTCGCTCGCCGACATGTTCCTCAGCTTGAGCGCAAAGCCGAGGTTTTCGCGCACGCTCATGTGCGGATAGAGAGCGTAGTTCTGAAACACCATCGCGATGTCGCGCGCCTTGGGCGGCACATCGTTCACCACGCGATCGCCGATGCTGACCGTGCCGGCGCTGATCGATTCGAGCCCGGCAATCATGCGTAGGGTCGTGCTCTTGCCGCAGCCCGACGGTCCGACCAGCACCACGAATTCTCCATCGTGAATGTCGACATCGACACGATCGACCGCTACCTGCTGCGGCCCTTCTGTATAGATTTTGCGAACCCCTTCGAGCTTCACTCTCGCCATAAAATTCCTCGATGAGCGACAGCTACAAATTCCCCGCTGATTTTGTGTGGGGAACGTCGACTTCCGCCTACCAGGTTGAAGGCTCTCCGACCGCCGATGGCGCTGGGCCGAGCATCTGGCACCGCTTCTCGCACACGCCGGGCAACACCTACATGGATCAGACGGGCGACATCGCCTGCGACCATTATCGGCGCTGGAAGGACGACGTTGCTCTCATGAGTGAGCTCGGCACCAACGCCTATCGGTTCAGCATCGCGTGGGGACGGATTTATCCGAACGGCACCGGCACCGTCAACAAGCGCGGAATCGACTTTTACTCCCGGCTCGTCGACGAGCTGCTCAAGCGCAACATCAAGCCCAACGTCACTCTGTACCACTGGGATCTTCCCGAGACGCTCGACAACCGCGGCGGCTGGCTCAATCGCGACATCGCCGAATGGTTCTGCGATTACGCCGTCACCATGTGGGACGCACTCGGCGACCGCGTCGAGATGTGGTCGACCCTCAACGAGCCGTGGGTCGTTACCGATGGCGGATACCTGAGTGGATTGCTCGCTCCGGGACATTCGAATCTGTTCGAGGCGCCGCTTGCCACCCACAATCTTCTGCGCGCGCACGGAATGGCGACGCAAAGATTCCGCTCGACGCGCGCTGCTCAGAATGGAAAGATCGGCATCGTCGTCAACCTCGAGCCGAAGTATCCCGCGTCCCGCTCCTCGGCTGATCTCGCCGCGACCAGGCGCGCCGACGCGTACATGAATCGTCAGTACCTCGATCCCGTTTTCCTCGGCCGCTATCCGGAGGAAATGACGGAGATCTTCGGCGAGGCATGGCCCGAATGGCCCGATGAAGACATGCAGCTGATCGCCGAGCCGATCGACTTCCTCGGTATCAACTACTACACGAGGAAGGTGGAGCGATTCCATCCCGACGTCCTGCCGCTGAAAACCAAGCACGTCCCGCAGCTGAATCACATCTACACTGAAACGCACTGGGAAGTATTCCCCAAAGCGCTCTGTGAGCTGCTGCTGTGGGTGACGGAGCGCTACGGCAAGCTGCCGCTCTACATCACCGAGAACGGCGCCGCGTTCTATGATCCCCCGTCCCCAATCAACGGCCGCATCGAAGATCCGCTGCGCATCGAGTACTACCGCCAACACCTCCGCGCCGCTCACGATGCGATGCGACAGGGTGTCGACCTCCGCGGCTACTATGCCTGGTCTCTCCTCGACAACTACGAGTGGTCCCTCGGCTTCTCCAAACGCTTCGGCTTGATCCACGTCGACTACGAGACCCAGCGCCGCACCATCAAAGCAAGCGGCAAGTATTACTCGGAAGTGATCCGCTCCAACGGCGCAAAGCTGAACGACTGACTCTGTACCGCCAATATCAACGCTGCCAACTTCGACCTGCACTTCAGCTCCCCGCCTACCTTTGGTTGCAGTGCGCAGTCGAGTTTGCATTACCGTGCGTACCTGATCGTCACAGTCGCCGGCAGCTTCCGCACCCTCACTTCCTGTCCCTTCACCGGCGCGAACGCGCCATCGACTGTCGCCGACAGAATCGGCTGATCGAGCGGGCTGTAAATCACGATCCCACCGGGTGGCATGCGCAGCCCCGACCGCAGATTCACCGTGACGACCCGCCCGATCGCTCGAATATCATAGTTGAGCGGCCCATACTCGGTGCTGAGATTCGACACGCGGATCCCCGGATCCTCCTTCACCCACTCGTCGCGCACACCGGCGCCGATGACCAGCGAGCTGTCGCTCTCGCGCTCGTAGGCGAGCATGTCGAGGAAGCTGCGGATGTAGTCGCTGCCCACCCACGTGTGCGGCATGTCGCCAATGAACTTCGGCGTCTTCGGATCGCGGTACACGACTTCGGCCCACTGATGCCACGCCGCCGGCCGGTGCCCCTGAAAGAAAAAGTCGAGCAGCTCGTGGGCGCGTGAACGCAGTCCGAGCTGAACGTGAACACCAACGTTGCGCAGCTCGTACGGCGTGTAGGCATCCCAGGGCTTGTAGCCGAGCGAGCGTTGCCGGGCTTCCTGGAAATATTTGTCGAAGGTGCGATTGAGCAGCGGCCCAGGCAGTCTGCCTGCTTCGCCGCCGGGAGTCACCGCGATTGTCGTTGAAGTCGGATCGAAATCGGCGAGCTCGACCGAACCAGGGATGTAGTCGATCTTCCGCGTAATCACTACCTGCCGAATCGATTCGAAAAGATTCGAGCGGAAGCTGTTTCGTATCCGCGCGTAGTCGTTTGCTTCCGGCTTTCCCAGCTCTTTCGCTATGAAAGCCGCGTCCTTGAATCCGCGCAGCGCAAAGAAATCATCCCAGTAGGAATGCATCGGTTTCGCGCTGTAGCC
>DASTGU010000064.1:0-80453 GCA_035718845.1 Gemmatimonadaceae bacterium
GCGGGCTCACGCGACGCCGACGGAATGATCGAGCTCTACGGCAAGTGGCTCGACGAATATCCGATCGTGTCGATCGAAGACGGCCTCGCCGAGGACGATTGGGATGGCTGGGCGAAGATAACTGCCGCACTCGGAGATAGGGTGCAATTGGTGGGAGATGATCTGTTCGTCACCAACACTGAGCGTCTCGCGCGCGGAATCGAATCCGACGTCGCCAACGCGATTCTGATCAAGCTCAATCAGATCGGCACGCTCACCGAGACGCTCGAGGCAATCGAGATGGCCAGAGCGAACGGCTATCAGTCGATCATCTCGCATCGCTCCGGCGAGACCGAAGACACCTTCATCGCCGATCTCGCCGTCGCGACTGGCGCCGGTCAGATCAAGACCGGATCAGCGAGCAGAACCGACCGAGTTGCGAAGTACAATCAGCTGCTCAGAATCGAGGAGCAGCTCGGGGAGACCGCGGAGTACCCCGGTGGCGCCATCTATGGGCTCGGTGACTGAATCGGGCAGTATCGGTCTAAGAAGTAATGAAGCGATATGTATGGTGGGCGCTGATCGCCGTGGCGGTCTTTTTCGCGTTGCAGGGCGGTGAATACAGCACCAGGGATCTCTTCGTGCTGCGCAACCGAACGAGCCGTCTGACCTTTCAGGTCGATTCGTTGCAGCGCCAGGTGGACTCCCTGGCCCGGTACTTAAGACTGGTGCGGAGCGATAGCGCGACGCAGGAGCGGATTGCGCGCGAGGAATTCGGGATGGTGCGTGGCGACAAGGAGATTTTGTATCGTTTTGGCGACGCTCCTGGGTCTTCCGGCGATAAGCCGCGATGATTAGTTTGAGAGTCTCATCGCGGGGTGGAGCAGCCTGGTAGCTCGTCGGGCTCATAACCCGAAGGTCGCGGGTTCAAATCCCGCCCCCGCCATACACGCGATGTGTACGTGCAAATACCCACTCTAGCTCGCACTTCGCAATGTTCGAAGTACGAACTAAAGTGGGTATTCGCTTTTGGTTCGCAGCAGTTGGCTGGGTAGCTCAGCTGGTTAGAGCACGGCACTCATAATGCCGGGGTCGCGGGTTCGAGTCCCGCCCCAGCTATCGGTAAAAACAAAAAGGCCCGTCGATTTCTCGACGGGCCTTTCTTCTTCCCGTTGCTTAGAAGCCAGTCAGAATGACGAATTCGTCGCGACGATTCTTTGCGCGGCATTCCTCATCGCGGCTGGCGGTGCAGGCCGGACGCTCCTCGCCGTACGCGGCGATGCGAATTCTCGAGCCATCGACGCCACGATCGGTGAAGTAACGGTGCGCAATCGCGGCGCGGCGCTGGCTCAGCGCGAGATTGTACTCGTCGGAGCCACTGTCATCCGCGTTGCCTTCGATGCGCAGTTGTACGTTTGGATTGCGCTGCATTGCATCGACCTTCTGATCGAGCTGGCGCATTCCTTCTTCAGTGATGTCCGAGCGATCGAACTGGAAATAAACCGGAGCGGTGATCGCTTCTCTGTCTCCAGCACGACTCTTCGAGCGAGCCGCGGCGGCCGCAGCCGCAGCATCTGAGTCGCTCGCATCCGCCTGGATCTTCGCGCTTTCGCGCTGTGCAGCATCCATTGCGGAGGTGGTTGCTGAAGTGGACGTCGACGGAGCAGTGGCCGCGCGATTACGCGAGCAGGCGCTCGACAACGCGGCAAACGAAAGCAATGAGATCGTGAGTAGTGTGTTACGCATTGTCCCCAGGTCACAGGTGAGATTCATTTACCTGACGAACGACCTAGGAGTTCCGCCACTTAGGATGAGCCGAAGAAGCGCCGGATGGCCTTCAATCGCACGTTTTCTTGCAGTCGCACCTCTCACGCCGTAAGGTTTTCTCGCTGGTGAGCCGCAACCTTTCGACGAGAGGTGGCTATGCGACGCCTGTTCTGGCAGCTGCTCGTTGTTTTCGGCTTCCCCTTCCTGGCGATCTGCCTCGCTCCGCGCGCAACGGCCGCTCAGGGTGGCACCGTCCGCGGACGAGTGGTTGACTCCGCCGGCATCGCCATCGCGCAAGCGGTGGTCAGCGCGGACCCCGGAGGACTTCGCGCAACGACGCGAGACAACGGTGACTACGCGATCACCCACGTGCCCGCGGGCGTCTACACTCTGCGGGTTCGCCGACTCGGATATCTCACGCCCGCAACATCGCTGACCATTGCTGAAGGCCAAACGGTAACCCAGAACTTCACCGTCACTCATTCGGTGGTCTCGCTCGCCGAGGTGGTGATTGGATCGCGCGCGCGCCACACCGCGGCTGACGAGCTGCCGGTTCCGGTCGATGTCTTCACTCCCGAAATGATCCAGGCGCAGGGTACCACCGAGACCGCGCAGATTCTTTCGCAGCTGTCGGCGTCGGTGAACTTTCCGCGCCAAAGCGTCTCCGACGCGACCGAGATCGTGAGGCCATTCACGATGCGCGGCCTGAGTCCAGATCACACCCTCGTGCTGATCAACGGCAAGCGCCGCCATCACACCGCACTCATCCACTACTACGGCGCGGGTGAAGGCGCGGGCTCGAGCGGCATCGACATGAACTCCATTCCCGCCAGCGCGGTCGGGCGCATTGAGGTGCTGCGCGACGGCGCTGCCGCACAGTACGGCTCCGACGCGATTGCCGGTGTCGTCAACGTCCTGCTCAAAGACGGGACGACGTCGCCGTTCCTCACTGCCGATCTCGGTGAATACTTCACGAGCAAGGAAAATCCGGCGGCGCTGCCGGACGCGGGCGGCTCACGTCCGGCGTATCCGCACGACGGACGTACTGTCGATGTAAACGGTGGCTGGGGAATTCCGCTCGGACGTGGCTCGCTTGGACTGTTCGCGGAGTATCGCGATCGTCAGCCCACTAATCGCGCCGGACCGGATCCGACGGACATGTTCGTCGCGGGTGACGCCGACGGCGTCGTCGACGGCAATCTCGTCGCAAAGAACAACTCGATTGCGATGCCGAACCATCACTGGGGCGACGGTGCGTCGAAGGATCTGATGACTTTCTTCAACGCGTCCTTCCCGTTCTCGCCGTCCAACGCTGGCGCGGGACTCTATGCGTTCGGCGGTTACAGCTATCGTCAGGGCGCTGGCTTCGGCTACTTCCGGCCGCCATCCAGCGAGCGTAACTGGCCGCAGATCTATCCGAACGGATTTCTGCCGAAGTTTGCGCCTGACGTCCTCGATTTCTCCGGCGCCGGCGGCGTGCGCGGCGTGATGTCGGGCTGGTCCTACGACCTCGGCGGCACGCTCGGACACAACGGATTCAAGTACAATCTCGAGAACACTCTCAACACTTCGCTGGGTCCATGTTTGACGACAGCGTGCGCGCCCGGCGCGGATGGTGTGCTCGGCACCGCTGACGATCCCGGCATTCCGAACAAGACGAGCATTTTTGCCGGCGAGCTCAAATACACTGAGGCGATTCTCAGCCTCGACGCGAGTCACGAGTACGCGGCAGGACTTGCGTCGCCGCTCAATGTTGCCGTCGGTACCGCGTTCCGCACCGAGCGGTATGTGATCGGTGCCGGCGAAGCTGCTTCGTACATCAACGGCTTTCATCCGGCGCAGGACGGCAGTATCGCGCCTTCTGGCTCGCAGGTTTTTCCGGGATTCCGTCCTCAGGATGCCGCCAATGCTAATCGGAACAACATCGGCGCGTACGTGGACCTGGAGGCCGATCTCGTTCCGAGAGTTCTCGCAGACGTTGCCGCGCGGTACGAACACTACAGCGATTTCGGGAGCAAGGTCACTGGTAAGGTGGCGATGCGTTACCAGCCAACTTCGCAGCTCACCCTGCGCTCGGCGGTCAGCACCGGATTCCGCGCCCCTTCGCTCAATCAGAGCTATTTCTCGAGCGTCGTCACCAACTTTGCCGCCGATCCCAACACCGGTAATCCTGTCCCCTTCGAGATCGGCATCTTTCCCGTGAACTCGCGTGAAGCGCGTGCACTCGGCGCGCGGCCGCTCAAACCGGAATCGTCGAAGAATTTCAGCGCTGGATTCGCGCTGACGCCGGTGGAGAACCTCACCTTCACCTCCGACTTCTACTACATCGCCATCAATGACCGCATCACCATCACCGGATTCCTCGGCGACGGCACCGATAGCGTATCGCGGATTCTCGCCAACATTGGATCGCCGGCGACGACAGCGCAGTATTTCACCAACGCGATCGATACCCGCACCAAGGGCGTCGATCTGACCGGCAATTATTCGCTCGAGACTCTCGGCGGAACTGCCGGCCTGAACGCGATCTTCAATTTCACGCGGACCACGATTCCCAACGAGGACAACATTCCGTTGCCTCCGGAGCTGCAGGGCACTGGCGTCACTCTCGTCAACAAATACGACGAAGGCGGACTGCTGGCCATCACCAAGGAGCGGCCGGCCTGGCGCGGCACGGTGACCGGCACCTACGCGCGCGGAGCATGGAACGGCATGGCGCGCTACGCCTATTACGGCAAGTACACTTCCGCTCTCTACAGCTACAGCGGCAGCGATGTGCAGAACTATCGCGGCAAGAGCCTCGTGGATGCCGAGCTGGGCTTCTCGCCGATGCAGGGATTCAAACTCTCGATTGGCGGACGAAATCTGTTCGACGTTTATCCGGATCGCATGAACGAGGGAAATGGCTTCGACATTTTCCCGTGGCCGCCTGCCTCACCATTCGGCTACAACGGCCGGTACCTCTATACGCGCCTCGAGGTGACGGGACGCTGACTCCTGGCCGGTGCGGGCACCGCTGCCCGCACCGCGCCGCCGCGGTCTGATACCGCTGAGAACTGTTCTTGCTTAACTGGTCGGCATCGTCTCGATGTTCAGGGGGAATTGAGTGCCGACCGATCCAGCGACGTATCCGCTTCAGCTAGCTGCCGTTCTCTCCGACAAGCTGCGCACCGCCAAACAGGAGCTGGTGACACAGTGGCTGAACCGGATTACCGAGCGTGTTACGATCTCGACGAAGCGGGTTTTTCCGACCCACGAGCTGCTCAATCATGTCCCGCTGCTGATCGAGGGTGTGGCCGGATATCTCAAACGTCCGGAACGCGACATCGACGCGAAGGCGCCCGTTGTCGCGAAGGCAATGGAGCTCGGAGCGCTCCGACACGCCCAGGGCTTCGATGCCTACGAGATTCTGAAAGAGTACGAGATGCTCGGCGAGATCATCTTTGGATTTCTGACCGACATCGCGGACACCATCCCCGGCGACTATGCGCGTCGTGATTTTCTGGTTTGCTGGCAACGCCTCGCGCAGGCAATGGAGCTGATTCGTCAGGCGACGATGAGTCATTTTCTCCGACTCTCCGACGCGCAGGTGAACGAGCGCGAAAACAGGCTCCGGAAGTTCAATCGCACTGTCGCGCACGAGCTGAAAAACAAAATCAATTCGATTAGCGCGGCGTCCACAGCGCTGTCACAGGACTGGGTACCGCCCAGTGAGCGCAAGGATTTCGAGGAGATTATCGCCAGGAACGCTCAGGGACTCGAAAAAACGCTGGCGAGCCTGGAATCTCTGTCACGCACTCAGTCTGATTCCCGCCATTGCCGAAACGTGCTCCTGCCCGAGGCGGCGAGCGAAGCAGTGCGTGAGCTCTCCGACGCGGCGAAAGCCAGAGGCGTCGAGGTGCGCATCGCGGACGACTTGCCCCCGATCGAGGTCGATGCGGCGGTGGTGGAGCTCGCACTCATGAACTACGTGTCGAATGGCATCAAATACTCCGACACGGGCAAGCAAGAGAAGTGGGTCTCGATCAGTGGCCAGGTCGAAGCGCCGAGCACCGACCACGATCGCGAGGTCGTCATTCGCGTCGCCGACAACGGGATCGGAATTCCTGCCGATCGGAGAGAAAACCTGTTCCGCGAGTTCTACCGAGCGCATGACGAGACTGTCACCGATGCCGCCGGTACCGGCCTCGGGCTGAGCATCGTTCGCGAGGCCGTCGAGACAATCGGCGGCCGCGCGTGGGCTGAGTTTCCTGACAGCGAGGGAAGTGTATTCGCCTTCTCGGTTCCCTCGCGACGGAACGAGGATGCACGGCGTGCCCAACCATCGAGCGAAGTGACTGAGCCAGCAGGCTGATCAGACCTCCGGTCTCCGTATTTCTCCCGTGGGCCAGGTTCATTGCGGACGCTGAGAGAGTTCTCCATACTAGCTGTGACTCTCACCCCGCTCTCGTGACCCAACATTCTCGCCGACAATTTCTCGCCACCCTCGGCGTTGGCGCTCTTGGCCTCGCTGGAATCAACGCCGCATCATCCTGCGCAAGTTCAGGTGCCGGAGCTGCCGCCGGCAGCCGCAAACTGAAGACGATCGGTATTCAGCTCTACACCGCGCGCAATATGATGCAGCAGGATATGCCCGGCACCCTCGCCCAGGTCGCTGCTGCCGGATATAAGGAAGTTGAATTTGCCGGCTACTTCGGTCGCACCGCCGATCAAGTGAGACAATTGCTGGCTCAGAACGGCCTGACCTCGCCCTCATCGCACCTGCAGTTCGACCCCTTTGGCGGCGACCCGAGTGCGGTTCTCGCTTTTGCGAAGGCCATCGGTAACGAATGGGGCGTCGTGCCTTACATCCCCGAAGAGCGGCGCAAGACGATGGATGATTGGAAGCGCATTACCGATCGACTCAACGCCATCGGTGCCCAGGCGAAATCACAGGGACTCCGCCTCGGCTACCACAACCACAATTTCGAGCTCGCCGACATGGGCGGTGGTCAGCGTCCGCTCGATTACATGCTGAAGAACACCGATCCATCGCTGGTCGATTTCGAGATGGATTTGTATTGGGTCGTTTTTGGCGGCGGCCAGCCGATCGATTTCTTCAATCGCTATCCCGGTCGCTTCCCGATGGTTCACGTCAAGGATTCCGCGGGGCCGCCCGACAACAAGATGGCCGACGTTGGTCAGGGCACTATCAACTTCCCGGCGATCTTTGCCCTCAGTGAGAAAGCCGGTATCAAGCACTACTTCGTCGAGCGTGACGATACGACCGACGCAGTCGTGACGATGCGCAACAGCGCGCAGTACCTGCTCAATCTGACTTACTGATTTCCGATAACCGACAACTGATTCCGAGGATTTGCAGCTGATGACGGGCAAGAAGGTTACGCGCCGCCAATTCGTTGCCGATGCCGGCAAGATAGGCCTCGGTGTGATGATCGTTCCTCGACACGTGCTCGGCGGTGTCGGATATCAGGCGCCGAGCGATACGATGAACTTCGCGGTGGTTGGATTTGGCGGAATGGGCTCGGAGAACGCGCTCGAGCTCGCCAAGACCGAAAATCTCGTCGCCTACACCGATGTCGATTGGGCTTATTCGGCGAGCAAGGTCGCGGAAAAGCTCAAGGACAACGACAAGAAAGACAGGCCCGAAGGCATCACCCTAAAACAGAAATTCGACAAGGCGACGCGGTATTCGGACTTCCGCGAGATGCTGGACAAGCAGAAGGACATCGACGGCCTCGTAATCGCGACACCCGATCATCTGCATGCCGTAGTTGCAAAAGCGGCGATGCAGAACGGCAAGCACGTCTACGTGCAGAAGCCGCTCACGTATTCGGTGCACGAGGCCAGAGTGCTGCGCGACATGGCACTTGCCAATCCGAAGATCGTGACCCAGATGGGAAATCAGGGTCATTCAAGCGAAGGGGCGCGGCTCGTCAATGAGTGGATACAGGCAGGCATCATCGGTCCCGTCCACGAGGTCCATGTATGGACTAATCGTCCGGTGGTGTACTGGCCGCAGGGCGTTCCGCGTCCCACTGGCTCTCCACCGCCTGCGCCGCCGCCGAGTCCGTTCGGAAATCCCTACAGTTTCCGTTATGTGAATCAGCTGCTGGCGTCGGCGCTGGGTTCCTATCCCGTTCCGCCAGGACTCCACTGGGATCTGTATCTCGGTCCGGTCGCGGAAGACGTTCCGTATCACCCGATCTATCACCCATTCAATTGGCGCGGCTGGCTGTACTTCGGAGTCGGAGCGCTGGGCGACATGGGTGCGCATCTGATCGATCACCCGTTCTGGGCGCTCAGTCTCACATATCCAACGAGCATCGAAGCCACCTCGACGCAGTGGGGAACGATTCCGGTTCCACCAGATCCGACCGCGCCCGCCGGCAGTCGCGAGAATCGCGGATATAACAAACCGGTTTCCTATCCGGTCGCGACCCAGGTGCACTACCAGTTTGCTGCGCGCGGGAATCAGCCGCCGGTGAAACTGTCCTGGTTCGACGGTGGATTGTATCCCCCGCGCCCCGACGTGTTGCCCGACGATGTCACGCTCAAGAGTGAGGGCGGCGTGATCTTCCTCGGCGAAAAGGGAATTTTGATGCACGACACTTATGGCTCGAACCCGCGCCTCTTCCCGGCTTCGTTGAGCGAAGATGCTGCACTTGTGCCGCGCGCGTACGATCGCATCCCGTGGAGTCACGAGATGAATTGGGTGAAGGCGATCAAGGGCGAAGCTAAGGCCAGCTCGCCCCTCGAGTACGCTGCGCAGCTCACCGAGACGATGCTCCTCGGGATCGTCGCGCTGCGCACGGGGCAGGGCACGAAGATTCTGTACGACGGACCGAACATGCGTGTCACCAACATCGCCGACGCGAATCAGTACCTGACGCGCGAATATCGTCCGGGTTGGGCAGTCTGAGTCAAACCATTCGCGAGGAACGCCATGTCAATTGCAGCTGCGGCACGATTAACGACGATCTCACTGATTGCGCTCGGCTTCGCGGCGTGCACGCCGATGGGCAACAACTCGCAGGCGGCGAGTAGTGCCAGCGCGACAACCACCGGGACAACCGGATTGACCGCTGATCAAATCGCTGCCGGCTGGCGAACACTGTTCGACGGCACCAACACCAATGCGTGGCGCGGTTACAAATCGCAGACGCTGCCGGCGGGATGGCACATCGACAATGGAGTGCTGACGAAGACCGGATCCAGCGAAGACATCATCACCAAGGATCAATTCGGAAACTTCGAGCTGGCGATGGACTGGATGCTTAGTCCTGGTGGAAATGCCGGACTCTTCTATCGCGGTACCGAGGAGTACGACCACATCTACTGGAGCGCCCCCGAGTACCAGCTGCTCGATGACGCCGGTCATCCGGATGGGAAGAGTCGGTTGACCGCGGCTGCTTCCGATTACGATCTCTATCCGTCGCGCGCGGGCGTCGTGAAACCTGCCAACGAATGGAACTCCACGCTTCTCGTTGTCAACGGCAATCGCGTGCAGCACTGGCTGAATGGCCAAAAGATGGTGGAGTACGATCTGGGCAGCCCGGACTGGCAACAGAAGGTCGCGGCGAGCAAGTTTGCCGCCTATCCGAACTACGGAAAAGCCACTCGCGGTTACATCGGTATCCAGGGTGACCACGACGGCACACTCTCACTTCGAAACATTCGCATCCGGGTTCTGCCATGAGCGCACGCACGCGACTTTCTGCGATGATGTTCCTCCAGTACTTCATCTGGGGGGTGTGGTTCGTGACCATGGGCACCTACCTTGGTCAAACCCTTCATTTTACCGACCGACAGATCGGTCTCGCCTACGGTGCCACTGCGATTGCCGCGCTAGTGTCACCGTTTTTCATGGGCGTCGTCGCCGATCGTTACTTCTCGAGTGAGAAGCTGCTTGCGCTGCTGCATCTAATTGGCGGTGTTGTGATGTACATGGTCTCGCTGCAGACATCCTTCGGATCTTTCTATCCGCTGTTGATTCTGTACGCGCTCTGCTACATGCCGACGCTGTCGCTGACCAACTCGATCTCGTTCCACCACGTCAGCGATCCCGGCCGCGATTTCCCATTCATCCGCGTACTTGGCACCATCGGCTGGATCGTGGCAGGCATCATCGTGGGTAAGGTCTTCCACGCCGATGCGCTGGTGCTGCCGATGCGTTTGTGCGCCGGAGCGTCGATAATCATGGCCGTCTATTCGCTCGCGCTGCCGCACACGCCGCCACCGAATCGCGGTGGCAGCTTCAGCATGCACGATGCACTGGGACTCGACTCGTTAGCGCTGCTGAAGAACCGCGACTTCTTCATCTTCGTCGCCGGATCATTCCTCCTTTGCATTCCACTGCAGTTCTACTACACCTTCGCCAATCCATTCCTCAACGAAGTAAAGGCGCCGGACCCGGCATTCATTCAGACGTTCGGGCAGATGTCCGAGATCTTCTTCATGCTGCTGCTGCCAGTGGCACTGCGCAGACTCGGGATCAAGGTGATCATGCTCGTTGGTATGGCGGCCTGGGCGCTCCGCTATTTCGCGTTCGGCATGGGAGCCGTTGGACCGGTGATGGCGCTGCTCTATCTCGGCATCATCCTGCACGGTGTCTGCTATGACTTTTTCTTCGTCAGCGGCCAGATCTATACCGATCAGCGTGCGGGCGAGAAGATCCGCGCCGCCGCGCAGGGTCTGATCAACTTCGTCACCAATGGGCTTGGCTACTTCGTCGGCGCGTTTGTCTCCGGCGCAGTCGTCAATCGATATGCGACGGCGAATCCCGCCTGCTCGCCTGACGCCGCTGCTGCGCGTCAGTGCTTGACGGTGACACACGATTGGCACTCTATCTGGCTTGTTCCGTCAGCCGGCGCGCTGATCGTCTTCGTCCTGTTTGCGATCCTGTTCAAGCCGCGGGGCGGAGCACCGGTCCCATCCACGTCTGCACCGGAACCGGCACTCGGGCCGAGCGGTATTCCGGCGTAACAAAAAACGACGGCGATACGTATGGCGATGAAAGCCCACCGGGAAGTGCCATAATGGATCCAGCAAGGATGATCGTTGCGATCGTGGTGATCGTCGCCGTCACCACGACGTTCCGAACCGTATTCACGACTTTCTTCAACCGGCGGTCGTACCGCGGCGACGACCGCACGAGCCCATCACTCGCCGATGCAAGGTTGTCGCGGCTCGAGCAGGCTGTCGATGCGATTGCCGTTGAAGTTGAGCGCATCTCCGAAGGCCAGCGCTTTACGACCAAGCTCCTGAGCGAACAGGCGAGGCAGAGCGGCAAACTCAGCCGAGAGTTGACGAACACTCCAACCTGAAGTCGAGGGCGCAATGTCGAGAGGCAAGCTCGTAAACATCGGCGCGTTGACCATTGTGCTTGCGTTGGCGGCGTGCACGCAGGAAGACTCGCAGCAAAGCAGCTCGTCGACGATGACGGAGCGACAGAAGGACAGCGTCATTGCTCGCTCCCCGATCCCTGGCGCGCGCGCGGTGCAGAAATCGATGAACGTCGCCGACTCGGCGTCCGCGCGAGTGAATCGCCTGCAGACCGCCGACACATCTCAGTAGAACCCCGCCCCACTTGAACTTGGGCTGACCCTTGCACTGACTGTAGCACATGTCAGTTGCAAGGGCGCTCGAGCGCGACTCCACGGCTGAGGAACAACCTCTCGCCGAACCGATAGCAGCACCGCCCGAGGGCGCGCCCCACAAATATCTGATCGCATTCGCCGTCGTGCTGGCGGCGCTGATGCAGGTCATCGACAGCTCGATCGTCAACGTCGCGCTGCCCGACATGATGGGAAACCTCGGCGCGAGTCTCGACGAGATCGCGTGGGTCTCGACGGGCTACATACTGGCGAGCGTGATCATCATTCCGCTGACCGGCTGGCTCGGCGATTTCTTCGGCCGCAAACGCTACTTCGTCGGGTCGATCATCATCTTCACCGTCACGAGTTTTCTTTGCGGCGCGTCCGGCTCGCTGTCGCAGCTGGTGTTCTGGCGAATCGTCCAGGGTCTGGGCGGCGGCGCACTGATGACGGTGTCGCAGGCGGTCTTGTTCGAGTCTTTCCCGCGCCGCGAGGCGGGCATGGCGATGGCGTTGTTCGGGCTTGGTGTGATGGTCGGTCCGACAATCGGTCCGACACTCGGTGGGTGGCTGACGGACAACTACGGCTGGCCGTGGATCTTCTACGTGAACCTGCCGGTTGGTGTGCTCGCATCGATCATGATCTTCGCGTACGTGCACGATCCGGCGCATCAGAAGAAGCCACCTTCGGTCGACTACATCGGCATTGCGCTCCTGGCGATGAGCGTGGGATGTCTTCAGTACCTGCTCGAGTACGGCGAGCGCGAAGACTGGTTCCAATCCAGCACGATGACGACCCTGGCGGTAGTGAGCGCTGTTACCGGAGTCGCGCTGTTGTGGCGGGAGCTTACGACTGATCACCCAGTGATCGATTTTCGCGTCCTGCGACATCGTCAAATGTGGGTCGGCACACTATTGGGCGTCGTGATGGGCGTCGGCTTGTATGCCTCGGTGTTCACGCTGCCGGTGTTCCTGCAGGGAAACCTGCGCATGACCGCACAACAGACTGGAATCATCCTGCTGCCGGGCGCGCTCGCGACCGCTCTATCGATGGCAGTCGTTGGGAGACTGACCAATAAGTTCGATCCGCGGATCCTGATTACCATCGGCTCGTTGCTGTTTGCCGCCGCGATGATCCGTCTTTCGAGAATTACAGGCGAGAGTGGCAGCGGAGATTTTTTTGCGGCGCTCATCATGCGCGGTATAGGCCTCGGCATGATGTTCGTCCCGCTCACGACGGTGACGCTGGCCGAGCTGGATCATCGCGAGCTCGCGCAGGGCACGGGTTTGTACAACTTCTTCCGCCAGCTCGGTGGGTCGCTGGGGATTGCTGCCATCGCGACGATGTTATCGCACTACACCGCGCAATTCCGCGCAATTCTGTCCGAGCACATCTCCTATGGCGATCCGACGACGATGACGCGTGTCGACATGCTCACTCGCGGCATGATGGCGCGCGGGGCAGACATGACGACGGCGCACGCGCGAGCGTTGGAGATCCTCGATCGTGAGCTGATGGGTCAGGCGAGCGTCGTCGCCTATAGTCGGATCTACGTGCTGAGCGCGGTGCTGATACTCGGTCTGATTCCGCTGCTACTGCTGGTGCGGCGGACGCGCGGCGCTGGTGGCGGGGCGCATCACGTAATGGAATAGGGAAGGCTAACTAAGAAATACCAGCTGGCGGCAACGGCTAACTGAAAACGACCAGCTAGCGGCTGGCGGCTTTCAGCCGGCGGCTTCGAGCGTTTCCAAACGGAGTGTGGAATGCAGGTGAAGGGACTGCGGTTCGGGAAGGGTTTTTCAGTCGCGCTGGGTAATAAGCGCGCACAGGTGGCTACTATGGTGATCGCGCCGGGCGATTGCGAAGGCGGGCCTGACAACCGGCATCGTGGCGCCGATCAGTGGCTGTTCGTATTGTCTGGAAAGGGTAGTGCAACCGTTGGACGCCGCATGCATTCGCTCAAAGCGAATTCGATCCTGTTGATCGAAAAGGGAACGACGCACGAAATCCGAAACACTGGTCGTTCGCCGTTGAAGACGCTTAACGTCTACGTTCCGCCCGCCTATACGAAGAGCGGCGACGAACTGCCACGCGGAAAGAGCTGAATTCAGTCACTAGCTCGGAGCCGCTGGCTGAAAGCCGCCAGCCGCTAGCTGGTAGTTTTCAGTTAAGTGGTTAGCGCTTCCCAGCCGGTTTAGCCGCCGGCGCTTCCGCCGTCCCCCCTGCCGCTCTCGCATCATCCGGATCCGCGAAGCTCACATCCTTCCCGCGCTGTTTCAGCATGTTGAGGATGCCGACCTTGTCGGTCGCCTTGAAGTAAGCTTCCTGCGGCTCGACCATCTTCTGATCGACGAGCTCGACCAGCGCGTCATTCATCGTCACCATTCCCAGGCGACGCGACGTCTGCAGCACCGAGGGCAGCTGAAAGGTCTTGCCTTCGCGAATGAGGTTCGAGATCGACGGCGTCGACAACATGATCTCGCGCGCCGCGACGCGACCACCGCCGATCTTCTTGCAGAGCACCTGAGAGATTACGCCCTTGATCGATTCTGACAGCATGACGCGAATCTGCTCTTGACGGTCTGGCGGGAACTGGTCGATCACGCGGTCGACGGTGCTGACCGCGGTCGACGTGTGCAGGGTGCCGAACACGAGGTGACCGGTTTCCGCGGTCTCGATCGCCATCGACACGGTCTCCAGGTCGCGAAGCTCGCCGACCAGCACGATGTCCGGATCTTCGCGCAGCGCCGCGCGCAGCGCGTGTTTGAACGACGAAGTGTGAACGCCGACGTGTCGCTGAGTGATCAGACACTTCTTGCTCTCGTGAACGAACTCGATCGGGTCTTCGATGGTGATGACGTGATCCGAGCGCGTGCGATTGATCAAATCGATGAGGGCGCACAGCGTCGTCGACTTACCCGAGCCCGTGGGGCCGGTGACGAGCACCAGTCCCTTGGTCAGGTGGCAGAGGCGCTGCACTTCGGGCGAGATGCCCATCTGCTCGACGGTGACAACCGCCGCCGGAATGGCGCGGAACACCGCGCCAGTGCCTTTGCGCTCGCGCAGCGCGTTGCCGCGGAAGCGCGCCACGCCCGGGATCTCGTGCGCGAAGTCGCTGTCGCTCAGCTCCTTGAACTCTTCGCGGTTCCGCTCGAGCATCACGGATAGCAGCATCGCTTCGATATCATCGGACGACAGCACCGGCTCGTTGGCGATCGGTGAAATGTCACCGCTCGCGCGCAGCAACGGAGGCGAGCCGGCACGAAGGTGCAGGTCGGACGCCTTGTTGGTGATCAGCGCGCGAAGCAGGCTTTCCATCTTCTCGAGCGCGCGGCTGCCGCTCATCGATGATCCCGATGACTGAGCAGCCGCCGGACTCGGCCGGGATTCAACGCGCGCCGGGGCAGGCGTTGGAGCAGCAGGAGTCGGCGTCGATGTCATGCCGGCAGTCGGCGTGAATCCAACCGGTGGCGTCGGAGACGGATTCGTCTTGGGCGTCACCGCCGTCGCAGGCTGAATGCGCGCCGCGATCTTGCCGTTCTGGGTCATCGAGACGTCGAAAGTCCCATCTGCGCAGGTGTACTGGAACCGAACGCTGCCCTGTGCGTCGAGCTGGTGCGGCTGATTTGCCGGCGCGATCTCACGAACCAGCGTGAGAATCTGCGCGCTCGTCAGCGCCTGCTTCATCACCGGACGCGGCTGATCCTTGATCGTGAGCGTCGCGATCTCGCCCTCGGAGAGAACGAGCGATGTCGCGTTGTTGGTGACGAGAAGATTGAGAAAGCGATCTAGCTGGGCCATGTCAGTCCAGGGGACGAACGCGATCGATCAGCGAGCGATTGATCAGGCGCGCCTCGTTCGACGTATAAAGTGTGAGGAAGCGTGATGTCAGCGCGTTGAGGTAATCGAGCACACGCGCGCGATCGGGACGGGCTTCCAGGCGAATGGATCCGAGACGAACCTCGCCGCCGATCAGAATGATCTGCAGCAGGGCAGTCGGAATCGGTCCTTCGCTGGGGTTCTGATCGGATGCTTCTTCGCCGCGGTTCGCTGCAACCTCGGCGACGCGCTCCTTCGAGATCAGAATGACTTCGCCGGTCTCCAGCTCCAACGGGAAAAACGTGGTGGTGTCGTTGAAAAGCTCGGATACATCGGCGAGCTCGAACGGGCGAAACGAGGAAAGGTGAATGAAGACGTTTCCACGGATCTCTTCGCCGCTCAGCATTGTGAGAATCACCGCTTTTCGAGTCGTCTCGATGCGGTAGAGATTCGCGGTGTCATTTGTATAAGGCATCGGCACGCGCGATCTGGGTTAGGCGTGGGTGCTGCGTTGCTAAAAAGACGGTTTTCTGACCTCAGCCGTCACGTTTTTGCATCAGATTTTTACGGCCTAAGCGAGGGTATTTCCGCTCTGTGCTCAACACAAAGGTGATGCTCGGCTCGCCCTAGTGTCTTAGCCCGCCAACTCGTACTTTCCCGTGTCCTTTTCACCCGGGATGGCGAATGACTACTGGCTTTGCGCTTCCGTTTCTTCAACCGCAACGACCGACGTACGATGTTGTCATAGTAGGCTCCGGCGCTGGCGGGGGTATGGCTGCCTACGAGCTCACGCGCGCCGGCGCGAACGTGCTGCTGCTCGAGGCAGGTGGTCCTTGGGACAACCTCAAAGACTCCCAAATGCTCCGCTGGCCGTACACCTCGCCACGTCGCGGCGCATCAACTCCCGACCGGCCGTTCGGTGAGTTCGATGCTTGTGTCGGCGGATGGGAGCTGCAAGGCGAGCCGTTCACCGTTGCTGAAGGAACGGAGTTCAGATGGTGGCGCGCGCGAATGGTCGGCGGCCGCACCAATCACTGGGGCCGTATCTCTCTCCGCTTTGGTCCACAGGATTTCAAGGCGAAATCCCGCGACGGACTCGGCGATGATTGGCCGATTTCGTACGAAGACGTAGCGCCCTATTACGACCGACTCGACAAGCTTGTCGGCGTGTTCGGCAACAACGACAATCTGCCGAATCACCCGGGCGGATATTTTCTGCCGCCGCCGGCGCCGCGCTGTTACGAGCTGATGGTGAAGGATGCAGCTGACCGCTTGAACATCACCTGCGTCCCCGCCCGACTATCGATCATCACCAAGAATCACAACGGCCGCATGGCCTGCCATTACTGCGGCCAGTGCAATCGCGGCTGCCGCACGAACTCGAACTTCACAGCGACCAACGTGCTGATTCAGCCGGCGCTCCAGACCGGGCGCCTCACGCTCCGCACCAACTCGATGGTGCGTGAGGTCACTCTCAACGATCGTGGGCTGGCGAGCGGTGTCACCTACATCGACACGAAAACGGGGACCGAGAACCACGCCAACGCGCGTGTCGTCGTAGTCGCCGCGAGTGCGTGCGAGACCGCGCGCCTGCTGCTCAATTCGAAGTCCACACAATTCCCGAATGGACTCGCCAACACCAGCGGTGTCGTCGGCAAGTACCTCACCGACACCACCGGCACCGATGTCGGCGGGTTTATCCCGAAGATGATGAACCACGTTCCGCACAACGAAGACGGCGTTGGCGGCATGCACATCTACATGCCATGGTGGCTCGACAACCGGAAGCTCGATTTCCCGCGCGGCTATCACATCGAGACCGGCGGCGGTCTCACCGGTCCGCCCGAGTACGGATTCCTGAACGGGATCCAGAACTATCCGAGTGGTGGCGGCTACGGGAAGAAGCTCAAGGACGATTACCGCCGGTACGCCGGCGCGCAGATCTACTTCTCGGGCCGTGGCGAGATGATTCCCAACGACAAGAGCTACTGCGAGATCGATCCGACGATGAAGGACAAGTACGGCATCCCGGTGCTTCGTTTCCACTGGGAATGGTCGGACTACGAGTACAACCAAGTTCGGCACATGCAGCAGACTTTCCGCTCGCTGATCGAAGAAATGGGCGGCAACGTCTTCAGCGCCATGCCTGATCGACAGAAGGGCTACGGCATCGCGCGCGGCGGGGAAATCATCCACGAGCTCGGCACGACTCGCATGGGCAGTGATCCTTCGAAGTCTGTTGTCGATGCAAACTGTCGCGCCCACGACGTCAAGAATCTTTTCATTACCGATGGCGGTCCGTTCGTGTCGCAGGCCGACAAGAATCCAACGTGGACGATCATGGCGCTGTCGATGCGCACCAGCGATTTCATTACCGGCGAAACAAAGCGGGGGGCGCTCTAATGGCAAAAGAAATTTCCCGCCGCGAAGCAGTGGCGGCACTCGCCGCACTCCCGGCCGCTGTCTTCTGGCCCAGTGCCGAATTGGAGAAAGCGCGCAGGTTCGTCGACGATGCGCTGACTGCGACCGCGCAAGGCAAAGCGTACGCGCCAAAGTTCTTCACGCCGGCTGAATGGAAAACCGTGCGGGTGCTTTCCGACATGGTGATTCCGCGCGACGAACGGTCGGGCGGAGCAGTGGACGCCGGCGTGCCCGAGTTCATGGATTTCACGATGACAGATCGGCCGCGTTATCAACAGCGCATGCGCGAGGGACTGGCCTGGATCGATGCCGAATCCAATCGAAGGTTCGGCAAGGCGTTCGCCGATGCCAGCACCACTCAGCGCGAGGCGATCCTGAACGACATCGCGTGGCCGTCGCGTGCTCCCGCCGCAATGAAGGAAGGCGTTGACTTCTTCAACGGCTTCCGTGATCTCACCGCGTCCGGCTATTGGTCGAGCGAGATCGGCGTCAAGGATCTCCGCTACATGGGCAACGTTTTCAATCCCAACTGGAACGGCTGTCCGCCAGCCGCGCTCAAGAAACTCGGCGTCACCTACGCCAAGTTCGACAGAAGCAAACTCAAGCTCACCCCCGAATAACTGACTCTCTTACCATCGACGCTGACTGACATGGCAGAAAGACTCGGCATTGGTTTCGTAGGCAGTGGGTTCAACGCGCGCTTCCACATCCTCTCGCTCACTTCAGTCCGCGAGATCGATGTTCGTGGCGTCTACAGCCCAAACGAGAAAAACGCGGCTTCCACCGCCGCACTCGCCCGGGAGCTCGACGTCGGAGAGGCAAGGCCGTACAAATCGATCCGCGACATGGTCGCCGATCCCGCCATCGATGCGCTGTGGCTTTGCGGCCCGAATCACGCGCGCATCGACAACATCACGGAGATCGTCGATGCGATCAAATCCGGCGCCGGAACACTGCGCGGACTCGCCTGTGAGAAGCCGCTCGCCCGCAACGTCGCCGAGGCCAGGAAAGTGGTCGACATGGTGAAGAGCGTCGGCCTCAATACCAGCTACCTCGAGAACCAGCTCTATTCGCCCGACATCACCCGCGGCAAGGAGCTGATCTGGGCGCGCGGGGCGTCGCTGACGGGGCGTCCGTACCTGGCACGGGCCGCCGAAGAACACAGCGGTCCGCACATGCCCTGGTTCTGGCAGGGAAACATGCAGGGCGGGGGCGTGCTCAACGACATGATGTGTCACTCCGTTGAGGTCGTGCGACACCTTTTGACCAAGCCGGGATCGCCTCGCTCGTCGATCAAGCCGGTCCGCATCAGCGGTCACATCGCCTCACTCAAATGGTCCCGACCGCACTACGCCAAACTTTTGTCGGAGACCATGGGCAAGGATGTCGACTACACCAAGCGCCCGTCCGAAGACTTTGCGCGCGCGACCATCGAGTACGAATCCGAGGAGGGCGAGACACTGGTTGGCGAGGTGACCACCTCCTGGAGCTTCGTCGGTGCCGGACTCCGTCTTTCCGCCGAGCTCCTCGGCCCCGAATACTCGATGTCCTGGAACACCCTCGATACGAGCCTCAAGATGTTCTTCAGTCGCGAAGTGCGGGGTAAAGCGGGCGAGGACCTCGTCGAGAAGCAGAATGCTGAGATGGGGCTGATGCCCGTCGTGGCCGAGGAAGCCTCGGTTTATGGGTACAGCGCCGAGAATCGGCAAAGCGCCCGGGCATTCCTAAAAGGCGAGAAGCCAATGCTCACTTTCGATGACGGTCTCGAGGTCGTGAAGATTCTGATGACCGCCTACATGAGCGCCCAAACTGGCCGGACGTTGGAGTTCCCGCCCAAGGACCTCGACTCGTTCGTCCCGGCGGTGGCTCAGGGCAAGTGGAATCCGAGAGCGCGGTAGCTAGGCGGGAGGGGAGAGGCGAGAGGCGAGAGGCGGGAGGCGAGAGGCGGGAGGCGAGAGGCGGGAGGCGAGAGGCGGGAGAACTGCAGGCGTGTCCCGCCTTCCCGCCTTCCCGCCTTCCCGCCTTCCCGCCTTCCCGCCTCTCGCCTCTCCCCTCCCGCCTCCCGCACTCTGGCACGCCCAATGCTATTGATGAGCTGTGTCGCTGATTAGGATTAGGGAAATGAAACTCGCTCATCTGACTCTCGCCATCGCAATCGTCGCCACCGCAGGGTGCGCAACCGAACGGGCCGTCGCGCCCGCTGCCACTAGTTCCGCGTCTTCGAGCTGGGGCGCCTCGTCGTCCTACGCGGCACAGGTACCGCTGCTCTACGTGGTCGATGGGGTTCGCCTCCAACGCGACCAGGTGCCGGCACTAAGCGCCGATCAGGTCCTCTCGGTGAGCGTGATGAAGGGCCACCTCGCGCTCCAGAAATTCGGTCCGGACGCCGCCTACGGTGTCGTGCTGATCACCACCAAGTCCGGTAGCGTTCCCCAGACCTGAGCTCGCTGGGAAGTCGACGGCTCCAACAAAAAAGGGCACCGTGCAGGTGCCCTTTTTGTTCGACTACTGTCAGCTGGAATGTCCGCCGTGTGAGTTCCGGCCGCCCTTCCGCATGGGCTCGTGGTTTTCGTCCTTGCCGTATCCCCCGCCGCCGGGCTTCTCACCGCCGCCATGAACCTTGTTCACGGTAGCCCAGGCCCGCCGTTCAGCTTCGTCCTTGGATACGCCTCGGCTCTCGTACCCTTCCTCAATGTGCTGTTCCTGCCGTTTTTCTTTGTCAGTGTATTTCGATTTGTCGCCGCGAGGCATTTGTCCCTCCTGATTGACTGATAATAGATCGTGCAGACTGCGTACCGGTGTTGACGTCTGGCACCGGGTTGTCACCGATTGCATTTTCTCCGACGAATGACTTCGCCTTTCGAGCGGCCCGGACCGGGAAGGCTGCCGCCACTGCCCAGCTCGCTGCGGCGAGTGGTGCTCTCAATCGTCGCTCTCGTTTTCATCAGCCTCGTCATCATCCCGTGGCTGGCGACGTTCTTTACCGACTGGCTCTGGTTCAAGGAGATCGGCTTCCAGACGGTGTTCGCGACTTCGCTGATTGCGCGCATCGCCCTCTTTGTAATCGGCGGGGTCTTTGCATTCGCGTGGGTTTACGGCAACGTGCGCATTGCTCGCGGTGCAGGCACCGGATTCCCGGTGCTGTACATCAATCGCGGCGACGGCGTCTCGGTCGATATCACGCGTACTTTCACCAAGCTCTTCTTTCCGGCCGCCGTGCTGATCGCACTGGTGACCGCAATTTCCTTGTCGGCGTCGTGGCAAACGGTGCTCAAGGGACTGAACGCGGTGCAGCTCGGCCAGCGTGATCCGCTCTTCAATCGCGACATCTCGTATTATCTGTTCCGTTTGCCGCTGATTTCGGACGTGCTCGATACCCTGATCACGCTCACGTTCCTGGCTCTGATTGCAGTTGCGGCGATGTACTGGCTGCGGAACGAGATCACATTGCCTCCCCGCCGCTCGTCCGCGAAGCCGCGCGCGTCACGACATCTCGGCGGATTGCTCGCATTCCTGTTCCTGTTGATTCCCATCCGGTTGTGGACCGTCGGAACCGCGGACCTGCTCTACTCCACTACTGGCCCGCTCGTCGGCGCGAGCTATACCGACGTGAATGTTGGATTGCCCGGCATACACATCAGCGCGGTTGCTGCAATCATCGCCGCCGTGTGGGTCATCTACGGCGTGATGCGCGACAAACTCATTTGGTCGGCGGTGTCGGGTGCGATCTTCTATGTCGTGATCAGCGTGTTCGCGCGTGGAGTAGTCCCGGGGGTTTTTCAGCGCCTGGTCGTATCGCCCAACGAGCTCTCGCGTGAGACTCCCTACCTGCGGTCGCACATCAATGCCACCCGCCAGGCCTGGGGACTCGACCGTGTCGAGGCCCGTGATTTGTCGGGCGAGGTCCAGCTGACGATGGCGGACATCAAGGCAAACACTGCTACGGTCGACAACGTCCGGTTGTGGGAGCGCGATCTGCTGATGCAGACCTTCAAGCAGCTGCAGGAAATCCGCACCTATTATGACTTCGTTTCGGTTGACGACGATCGCTACGTCATCAATGGCCGGTACCGGCAGATCCACATCTCCGCGCGCGAGCTCAACTCGGCATCGCTCCCAACTCGCACCTTCATCAATGAGCGTTTGACGTTCACTCACGGGATGGGTGTGACGATGGCACCGGTCAATCAGGTGACGGATGAAGGCCTGCCGGTGCTGTTCGTCAAGGATTTGCCGCCGGTATCCGAGGTCCCATCGATCAAGCTCACCCGCCCGCAGATCTACTATGGCGAGCTCACTGACTCGTATGTGTTCGTCGGAACGCGACAGCCGGAGTTCGATTATCCAGCCGGCGACGCCAACATCTACACCACGTACAAGGGCTCCGGCGGGGTGCCGGTCGGGTCGTTCTGGCGCAAACTGCTCTACGCCTTTCAGTTCGGCTCGATGAAGATCCTGCTGTCCGACGACATCGTTGGCGATGCGAAAATTCTTTATCGCCGAGACATTGTGGAGCGCGCAACGACCGCGATGCCATTTCTGGATTTCGACAGCGACCCGTACCTCATGGTCAATGATGCCGGTCAGCTGAAATGGATTCTCGATGCCTACACGACGAGCGATGCGTACCCTTATTCGCAGCGCACCTCCAACGGCACCAGCTACATGCGCAACAGCGTGAAGGTCGTCATCGATGCGTACGACGGTACAGTCGACGCCTACATCGCCGACCCCAGGGATCCGGTAATCCGCACTTACGCGAACATCTTCTCGGGGATCTTCAAACCGATTGCGCAGATGCCCGCTGATGTGCGCCGGCACCTGCGTTACCCCGGCGATCTGTTCAGGCTCCAGACCGCGCTGCATGCGACTTATCACATGACCCAGCCCGACGCGTTCTACCACCGGGAAGATCAATGGCAGATTCCCGGCTCAGCGACGGGAACCAACGTCAACCCGTTCATGCGTCATATCATCATGAAGCTGCCGGGAGAGAAGAATCCCGAGTTCATCTTCATGACTCCTTTCACCCCGCGCGGGAAGGACAACCTCGCGGCATGGATGGTCGCGCGCATGGATGGCGAGAATTACGGCAAGCTCTCCGTCTATCGATTCCCGCGACAGAGTCTTGTCTACGGTCCGCGGCAGATCACGAACCGGATCAATCAGGACACCGAGATCTCACGTCAGCTGACGCTCTGGGACCAGCGCGGCTCGCAGGTAATTCGTGGGGAGCTGCTGGTGATTCCGATCGAGGAGTCGCTGATCTACGTGCAGCCGATTTATCTGCGCGCCGAGGGCGGCAACATTCCCGAGCTCAAACGCGTCGTCGTTGCCCATGAGAACCGTGTCGTGATGGGCGAGACCCTCGAGGAAGGACTGAATGCGTTGTTCGGTCCCGGCGCCGCAACCGGTCAGCGCCAAACCCTCACTAGCGTCGAAGATTCGCTGAAAACGCTGGGCGCGGCCCAGCAGTCCGTTGTCGGCGCTGGTGGGACGACGCCGACGGCGCCAGTGCCATCAGGCGCGGTCGGCGAGCTGCTTCGTCAGGCGCAGACGGCGTATGACCGGGCGATCGCCGCGCAGCGGGCTGGCAACTGGGCGGAATACGGCCGGCAGATTGACCAGCTTGGCGCCGCTCTCCGTGCGCTCCGGGCCGGTCAGCACTAGCGGCATTCCGCTCTCCTCGGTGGCGAGAATGAATCTCATGTCGCCCGCTTCAGGAATTCCTGAACTGCTTTGCGATAGCTGCGTCCCGTCGTGATTCGCTTGCCGTTGCGTAGAATCAGCAGCTGATCGCCCTGATCGAAGGGCTGCGCTTCCCGAACCTGCGCGGTGTTCACGATCGTCGAGCGATGCACACGCAGGAAGCGATTGTGGGGTAATCGCGCCTCCAGTCTGCTCAGCGGCTCGCGCACGTCGTAAGCGACCTCGGCGAGATGGATGCGAGCGAGATCATCGCGCGCCTGAATCCAATAGATCTCGTCCGGATCGAGAAAAAGAATCTTTCCATTGACCTTCACGCCAATACGATTCTTCGGCGCATCGAGCTGTCCGACGTATTTGAGCAGCGCGCTCAGCTGCGACGACACACTCGATTGCGGTGCCTCACGAATTCTTTTCTTCGCGCGGTCGAGGGTCTGGTGAAAGCGCACGTGATCGACCGGCTTCAGCAGGTAGTCGAAAGCGCCGAACTCGAACGCTGACACCGCGTAATCGTCGAACGCGGTGACGAAAATTACCGGCGGCATCTTGTCGGTGCCGACCTCGGTGATGACATCGAAGCCATCCAGCTCCGGCATCTGCACGTCCAGAAAAACCAGATCGGGGGCATGCGCCCGGATCGAGGCGACGGCCTCGAGCCCGTTCTGGCATTCGCCGACGATCTGAACGTCAGGCACACGTGACAGAAGTGTGGTGAGTCGCTGACGGGCGAGAGCCTCGTCGTCGATCACAAGAACTCGCATCGGTTGATCGATCATGACTGTACCGCCGTTACCAGTGTGTCGTCCATCGTGCTACCGCCCTGACGGGTAGGTGACACCCGGCCAAGCCTGAATGGGATTGTGATACGAACCGCGTAACCACCTTCCGGCCGCGGGCCGCTCTCGAACTCGTGATGCTCGCCATACAAATGCATCAGGCGCGTAGTTGTATTTGTCAGCCCGAGTCCGCTGCCGCGCGAGCGCTCGCGAGAGCGCCGGGCACGGACGCCGACACCGTCGTCGATGATAGTGATCGCCAACTTGTCCCCGGCGCGTCGAGCGGTTACCTGTACGTAGCCGGCGCCTGCGCGCGGACTGATTCCATGGCGAATCGCATTTTCGACGAGCGGCTGGAGAATGAGACTTGGCACGAGCGCGGCACGCACGCCGTCTTCGATGTTGCAGTTCACAGTCAGGCGGTCCTGAAACCGCACCCGCTGAATCGCGACGTACCGATCGAGCAGACCGAGCTCGCGCTCGAGCGGTACTTCCTGCTCGCTCGACGTCGAGAGAACCAGTCGCAGGAAGTCGCTCAGCTCCGACACCATTCTCTCGGCTGCTGGCGGATCCGAGGCGATTAGCGCCATCGCGCTGTTCAGGGCGTTAAACAGGAAGTGCGGATTGAGCTGGAGCTTGAGGGTGTCGAGCTCGGACTGCACCAGGCGAGTGACCACTCTCTGACGCTCGGCCGACTCTTTGCTTGCCTCGCGCACCAGGTGTTCGACCCACGACGTCGCGTAGGTCGAGACAATGCCAAAGACGCTGAGCAGGATCAGCTTCGCTGCCTCGTCCAGTGGCGTAACGCGGGCAGTCTCCACCGCGGTAATCGGATCGATGGTGAGCGGTACGCGATTGCTCGCCCACAGCCAGACCAGGAGTGCCGAGTACTCGACAAAAGCGAGCACCGAGATGAACGCCGCTTTGCGAACCGACGACGCCACCGGTCTGCCGGCCAGCACCACGAAGTACATCAGAAAGATCGGGGAGCGCAGCGCCAGCACTCCTGACTGCGCTACTGCGTAACCGCCGATGATCGCGGTGACCGCCGTGACATCGACGATCGGATTGATGGCCGAGAGCCAATCGGGTAGCTCCGCGCGCTTGTACCAAATGAGGTACTGTGCGACCGTCCACAGCAGGGTCGGCACCAGTACCAGCACGTTGGCGACGTTCAGTGCATGCGACAGGTGCGGCGCGTACATGAGCGCTGCCGCCGTGAGCAGGAATACGACAGCCGCGCGCAACCCATTGAGAATTCGCTCGGCGCGATCGCGTCGGAGACGAAGACTTTGTGGAGGCGGGAAGGCGGGAGCTGCGAAAAGCTGCATTAGCTGAATTTGAATGCGGCGCGGTGGCTGGGGTAGCAGGCCGACGAGGTACCTGCTACCCCCGACGCCGGCTGGGTGTGCTCACCGACGTCGTTGCCGTAAGAACCTTTACCAGGAACTCCGCGCGCCTCGTCGCCTTCAATCGCGTGGATGGAATCGCTGTTGTTATCGTCGGTAGAAATTAGGGGCATCGTTCTATTGGACGAGCCTTGAACAGGTGGGGGAACGCACCTGACAGGCGAGCGACGAATTGCAGGCGGTGAAAGACTTTTTGTGCGCGATTGCAGTTGCTGGCGCGCTGCGTGCGCATGACCTCTTTCCGGTGATTTACGGACAAGATTCAACCGCGGCTTCGGCTGCCAGCGATGTATCCGGCTCCACGGTTTTACTCACCGCCGGGATCGCACTGGCGGCCATTCTCGCCAGCGCGCTGCTCCGCAAGATCGCGCGTGCCGCGCTGTCCCGCGGCGGGAAGGGTCGAGCGCTGTTTTGGGCCGACCAGGTAATCAAGCTGCTGGCGCTGGCGGGATTTCTCGTCGGCTTCGTGTTGTTGTGGTCGGGTCACCTGTCGGGGCTCGGCGGTGCCATCGGCGTGATCGGTGCCGGCGTCGCCGTGGCGTTGCAGCGCGTAATAACGTCGTTCGCCGGCTATCTGATCATTCTGCGCGGCAAGATCTTCACAGTCGGCGACCGCGTTACCTTCGGCGGAGTTCGGGGCGATGTGATCGCTCTGGGTTTCATGCAGACTACCGTGCTGGAGATGGGTCAATCGCCGCCGGAACAATCGGAGCAGCCGGCGACGTGGGTTCGTGGCCGCCAGTACACCGGCCGCGTTGTGCGCGTCACGAACGACAAGATCTTCGATTTTCCGGTCTACAACTTCACGCGCGAGTTTCCTTTCGTGTGGGCCGAGATAATGATGCCGGTGAATCACGACGGAGATTGCCGGCGGGCAGAGGCGGTCATGCTTTCTGCTGCTCGTAAACGCACGGGTGAAATCATCAAGGACGCCAGGCCTGCGCTCGAAGAGCTGCGCAAGGTTTATTTCGTCGAGGGCGAGATCGAAATCGAGCCGCGCGTCTATATGACTGTCAACGACAATTACGTCGAGCTGTCCTTGCGTTTTTTGTCGCACGAGCCGGGCGTGCGGCTTCTGAAGGACACGCTCTATCGAGACATCCTCGATGGGTTCCACAATGCGAACATCCCGGTTGCTTCGACGAGCACTGACATCAACGTGCCGTCACCGGTCGAGGTGAGACTCCGCACTGCCGACTGATGTCGAGCGCGCCGAAGCAAGGCGTCTGGTTCTTGCGCACGGCTGGAACGCGACAGCGTACCAGATTCTCAATCCCGGAATCGACCTCTGGTTCGCGGCGGAGCGTAGCGCCGTCATTGGCTTTGTTCGCTACGGACGCGCGCGCGTTGTTGCGGGTGCACCCGTGTGTGAGCTATCGCGACTCGATGAAGTAGCCACGTTGTTCGTCGACGACGCGCACCGCGCTGGTGAATACATCTGCTACTTCGGGGCAGGGGATCGTCTCGACGCGCGCTACAGTGCTGATCCCGGATGGTCGCGAGTGCTGCTTGGCGCGCAGCCGTCCTGGGATCCGCTTCATTGGCCGGCGGCGGTTGCGCAGCGCTCGTCGCTGCGCGCTCAATTCAATCGTGCGCGCAACAAGTCGGTGCGCATCGAGGAGTGGCCTTCGGACCGCGCCGAAGACCATCCCGCATTGCGGCGTTGTCTGGCGGAGTGGCTCGAGACCCGCAATCTCCCGCCGCTCCATTTTCTCGTGGAGCCGGAGACACTGAGCAATCTCGGCGACCGTCGCGTATTCGTGGCAGTTCGAGGTGGCCGCGAAGTCGTCGCCTTCACTGTGCTCTCCCCGGTGCCGGCGAGAAATGGCTGGCTGGTCGAACAGATCGTGCGCGGGCATGCCGCGCCAAACGGAACCGCGGAGCTGCTGCTCGATTTCGCGATGCGTAGCGCAGCCGAGTCGGGTGCGACCTATGTCACACTGGGGCTTTCACCCCTGTCGCAGCGCGCGAAGGCGACGGAGATGAATGAGCCGACCTGGCTGAAATTTTTGCTTGGCTGGGTTCGTTTGCACGGCGCCCGGTTTTACAACTTCGGCGGACTCGACTCCTTCAAGGCGAAGTTCAATCCGGATCACTGGGAGCCCATTTTCGCGATCTCGGAGGGAAGACCGTTTCCGCCGCGGGCGCTGTACGCCATCGCCGGCGCATTTAGCGGTGGAAACCCGGTCAAGCTCGTCGCTGTCGCGCTGCTGCGTGCCGTGCGCGAAGAGATCGCTCGGGCGTGGACGAAGGCGCGGCACGGGGAATGAACTGACTCCGGGATAGGACACCGGTGGCCACCAGATTGGACACTGTTGCTTGACGCGCCGTCTGGCCGTCGTCTAGAGCGGCTGTACCTGGCTCGTACGGTGGCATGAATGGCGCAAGAATGCGCGGTATGGTGATCGAGAGGTCGCCAGCGGTGAATACAACAGGAAATCGCAATCACTTTTTAGAGCCGCCGGTTGGCGACTCCAACAACCAGTAACGCGCGAGGTCGCATGCTCATGAGGCACACGAAGAGACTCTTGAGCGTCATCGCGGTGATGCTAGTCGCCGCATGCACGGACAACTCACTTACTAACCCGTACGCAAACGTATCGGGCACCTATCAGCTAACCGTCTTCGCCGGACGTACTCTGCCGGCAACGTACACCTACTCGGCCGGACAGGTAAGCGCGTTGCCGAACGGCGGCACGATCCAGTGGACTCAGGGAACGATGGTTCTCAACAGCAACGGCACCTTCGTCGAGACCAACGATTACACCGCGACAGACAACGTCAACGGCTCCCAGTCAGGCTCGTTCATCAGCAGTGGCACCTACACTGTCAGCGGGACCAACTTCACGCTGTCGGCACCGGCCCAGAATGGAGTGGGGCAGCGATACGCGACGGGAACGATCCAGTTCGACACCATCAACTACGACGAGAACAACGGCGACGGTACCACTTCGTCGTACGAGTACAAGCGCTAGCAGTCGGCTGACCTCGCACGTTGAAGGGCGCTCTCGTGGGAGCGCCCTTTTTTCGTTATCGTTGGCCATGATCATTTCCTCGAGGACGGCAAAATGAACGGACTGCTAGCCTGGATCGTTGTCGGTCTCGTCGCCGGAGTTCTTGCCTCACTGGTGATGGGCGGCGGCTACGGAATCATCGGTGACATCATTATCGGCATCGTCGGAGCGTTCATCGGCGGGTGGTTATTCAGCGTGCTCGGCATATCGTCCCCGATGGGCGGGATGGGCGGACAAATCCTGGTTGCTTTCATCGGCGCCGTCGTTCTGCTCTTTTTGCTGCGACTGATTCGTCGTCGAGCTTGACGCCGCCGTCACGAAAGCAGTCTTCCCAATCCAGAGCGAAAACGTCCCCGAGCAGCTACGGCTACTCGGGGACGCCGCTCGTGCAAAAGCTCGGCATCAAACCGGGCACGCGGATTCAGTTCGTGACGGCGCCGCTGCAGCTACCACAGCTGCTCGGACCACTTCCGACCGGCGCGAAAGCCACTAGAAGTGGCAAGCTCGATTTCGCGTTGCTCTTCGTCGACCAATTGGCCGAGCTGGCGCGCCAATTCGGAAGGTTGCGCGATCGACTGGAATCGAACGGGATGCTGTGGGTGGCGTGGCCCAAGAAGACATCGGGTGTCGCCACTGATCTCAACGAGAACATCGTGCGGCAGTTTGGTCTCAGTAATGGTCTCGTCGACGTCAAGGTTTGTGCGATCGATGACACGTGGTCGGGATTGAAGTTCGTGCGCCGCCTGTCCGATCGATGAACGCACGCTCGGCGCTACTTCGTGGTCTGATCGATTACGCGGGTCTGTTTCCACCGGCCGGCGAAGACATGCGCACCGCGGTCGACAACTATGCGGAGTATCTGCGGGGGCCCGACCGCGCCGCGCTCGGACGGTTTATCGTCCCGCTCGCGCGACTGGAGGAGTTCGAGAATGCCGCGGCGGATCTGCTCCCGCGCGGCAACGGCGAGCAGCCTTGGCGAATCAGTGTGCTCGTCGCCGACGATGTGCGCCGAGCGGCGGAGCAAATGCTCCACTTCAACGCACGCCATGACACCGGAAGTCGACGCGGCCTCGCCACCATCGACGTCGCGGAGCTCAAGGCGACGACCATCGAGGAGATTGCCAACCAGCATCGCGACCTGCCGCGCAACTTTACGTCGTACTTCGAGATCCCCTTATCGCTCGACGTAGCGTCGCTGGTTGCGGCCATCGCAGAGCTCTCGTCACGCGCGAAGATGCGGACAGGGGGTCTCACACCGGGGGCGTTTCCGGCGGGCGAAGCAATCATCGATTTCATGATCGCGTGTCATGCCCGGCAGGTTCCTTTCAAGGCTACCGCAGGTCTTCATCATCCCATTCGCGGCGAATACCGGTACACCTACGAAGTCGATAGCGCCAAAGGCATGATGTACGGTTACGTGAATGTCTTCGTCGCCGCGGCTTTAATCGCCGCCGGCGAGGGCGAAGATGTCGCCCTGGCCGCGCTCGAGGAGACCAATCCAGCCGCGTTCGAGTTCCACGACGCTTATCTCCAGTGGCGCGACAAGCGGATCAGCGCTGAGCAGCTCGCCAAGGTTCGCGAGCAGGCAATTTCCTTTGGCTCGTGCTCGTTCAGTGAGCCGATCAACGAGCTTGTTCCTCTCATCCGACAGACTCAACCCGCCCGCACGTGAACGAGACCCACGACGTAGCCCTCACATCCTGGATCGAATCGGCAAATACGCCCGACACTGACTTTCCGATACAGAACCTGCCGTTTGGCGTGTTCTCCCGGAAAGGCGATAGCGAGCGCCGCGTGGGAGTCGCGATCGGCGACCAGATCGTCGATATCGGTGAGTCTTTGAGCGCGAATCTGTGGACGGGACCGGCGCGCGACGTCGCGCGGTGGTGCGATCGACCGAATCTGAACGAGCTGATGCAGGCGCCGCGCGATTCACTTTCTCAGTTCCGTGCGCGCCTGAGCCAATTGCTGTCTGGAACGCCTGGCGATGCTGGCGGAATCAATCCGCTCCCACCCGGAGCGTTGGTGCCGATGGCGGAAGCCGATTTATTTCTGCCCGCGCAGATCGGCGATTACACCGATTTCTACGCGTCGATCTATCACGCGACGAACGTCGGCAAGCTTTTCCGGCCCGATAATCCGCTGATGCCGAACTACAAATACGTCCCGATCGGATATCACGGGCGCTCGTCATCAGTTGTTGTAAGCGGAGCCGAGGTTCGCCGCCCGCAGGGTCAGTACCTCCCAGCGGATTCGAAGACTCCAACCTTCGGGCCCAGCCAAATGCTCGACTACGAGGCTGAAATCGGATTCTTCGTTGGCGCCGGCAACGAGCTCGGACGACCGATACCTATAGAACAAGCGGAAGACCACATCTTCGGTGTGTGCCTGGTCAATGACTGGTCAGCGCGCGACATCCAGTCGTGGGAGTACCAGCCACTCGGGCCGTTCCTCGGTAAGAATTTCGGCACCACCGTCTCGCCATGGGTCGTAACCTGGGAAGCACTGGAGCCGTACAGAGTGCCATCGTTCTTTCGCCCGCCCAACGATCCGAAGCCGCTGCCGTACCTGTCGTCGGACCACGATAGCAAGGAAGGCGGACTCGATCTCAACATTGAGGTCTTCATCAGATCGTTGTTGATGCGTGAGGGTCGGCTGCGTCCGTTCAAATTGAGCAGCGCATCGCTGGCCGACATGTACTGGACGCCGGGGCAGATGCTGACCCACCACACCAGCAACGGCTGTAACATGCGATCGGGCGATCTCTTTGCGAGCGGTACTGTATCCGGCCCGGAGCCACACTCTCAGGGCTGTCTGCTCGAGCTCACACGGCGCGGCGCGGAACCGGTAGTTCTGCCGACAGGCGAGGAGAGAAAGTTCCTGCACGATGGCGACGAGATCATCCTGCGGGGGTATCTGCAGCGTGAAGGCGCGGCGCGGATCGGACTTGGCGAGTGCTCTGGCCTCATAGTCGCATCATCGAGAGCCTGACCTAACAAATTCACAACCGATGCCCAGCACGACCAGCGAGCCGCTCTACGCGGTCCGCAAATCTTCAATTCATGGCCGTGGTGTCTTCGCCACCCGGCACATCAGGAAAGGAACCCGCATCATTGAGTACACCGGTGAGCGAATCAGCAACCGGGAGGCCGACCGCCGCTACGACGACAGCCGCATGAAACGTCACCACACCTTTCTCTTTACGCTCGACAAAAAGACCGTGGTCGACGGAGCCATCGCGGCCGGAGGAAGCGTGGCCAGCTTCATCAACCACTCCTGTGATCCCAACTGCGAAGCGATCATCCGTGGCAAACGAATCTTCATCCACGCCAAAGAGGACATATATCCGGGCACCGAGCTCGTTTACGACTATCAGTACGAGCGTACCGGCGAAGATGACGAGGAGCTGGAGAAGTTCTACTTTTGTCGTTGCGGCGCGCATAACTGCCGAGGTACCATCATGAAGCCGCCGCCGAAAAAAACTGCGCGCCGAAAGCGCATGACACCTAGATGACACGTTTTCAGCGGCACTGGACTTCATCGGTTGCCGCTGGTTATGGTGGACCAGTTCAAAAAAAACCCGGAGAACCAAGCATGCGTTTCGTTGCCCCCGCCCGTGCGCTGGCCTTTGTCGTCCTCATCACCGGCTCCGCGGCAGCTCAGAATGCTGTTCCGATGCAGACCAGGCCGCTCGATCCCGCCAACCTCGATCGGTCCGTCTCGGCGTGCACGGACTTCTTCCAGTTTGCCAACGGCGGTTGGGTAAACAGCCACCCGGTGCCGCCGGCCTACTCAACGTGGGGTAGCTTCGCCGAGCTGTCTGAAAACAATCAGAACAATCTTCTCACCATTCTGAAGAACGCTTCTGCCAGCGGCGACAAGCAGGCAAGTGCGGATTTGCGCAAGCTCGCCACGTTTTATTCGTCGTGCATGGACTCGGCGACCACCGAGCGCGCCGGCTACACGCCAATTCAGCCGGAGCTGTCGCGAATCGCGTCCATCAGCAACCGTGCGCAGCTCGAAGCCGAGGTCGCTCGACTCCATTCGCAGGGAATTCCGGCTGTGTTCGGGTTCGGCTCCCAGCAGGACGCCAAGAACAGCTCGCAGGTGATCGCCGGCATTCGGCAGGGCGGACTCACTCTGCCGGACCGCGAGTACTATCTGAATCAGGACAAGCGTTACACCGACATTCGCACCAACTATGTCGATCACATCACGCGGATGTTTCAGCTCGTTGGCGAGAGCCAGTCGCAGGCGGCCGCTGATGCACAGCGAGTGATCGGAGTAGAGACTGCGCTGGCGAAACCAGCGAGAACGCGTGTCGAGCTGCGCGATCCGAATCGCAATTACAACAAGATGACCGCCGCCGAGCTGGCGCAGCTGGCTCCGGGATTCAACTGGCCGCACTTCTTCACCGGCGAAGGCCGCGCTGACGTTGCGACGATCAACGTTCAGAATCCTGATTTCGTGAAAGCTGTCGACAGCCTGATGCGGACGGTTCCGGTCGAGGACTGGAAGGCGTACCTGCGCTGGAAGATACTCGACACTGCGGCTCCAAGTCTGAGCTCCGCGTTCGTGAACGAAGACTTCCGCTTCGGTAGCACCCTGACGGGCACCAAGGAGCAGCTCCCGCGCGACAAGCGCTGCGCACGCGCAACCGATCAGGGACTGCGTGATGCGCTGGGTCAGGCCTACGTCCAGCGGTATTTCACGCCGCAGGCGAAAGCGCGCGCGCTGGAGATGGTCAACAACCTCCAGTCCGTGTTCCGCGATCGCCTGCAGACCCGGGCCTGGATGGGCGATTCGACCAAAGCGATGGCCAGCGCCAAGCTCGCCGCGTTCAACAAGAAGATCGGCTATCCAGACAAGTGGCGCGACTACTCCACCCTCACGATCAAGCAGGGTCCGTTCTACAACAATGCGATGGCCGTTCGTGAATACGAGCGTCGGCGCGACTTGGCGAAGATCGGGCAGCCGCTCGACCGTGCAGAGTGGGGAATGACACCGCCGACGGTCAACGCGTACTACAGTCCGACCTACAACGAGATCGTGTTTCCCGCCGGGATTCTACAGCCCCCGTTCTTCGATCCGAACGCTGACGACGCCGTGAACTACGGCGGCATGGGCGCGGTGATCGGGCATGAGATGACCCACGGCTTCGACGATCAGGGCGCACAGTTCGACGCGCAGGGAAATCTGCGCAATTGGTGGACGGCTTCCGATCTCGACAAGTTCAAGCAGGGAACCGGACTCGTTTCATCGCAGTTCGATTCGTACACCGTGCTCGACTCGGTTCACGTCAACGGCAAGCTGACTCTCGGTGAGAACCTTGCCGACCTCGGTGGTCTTTCGATCGCCTACGCCGCGCTGGAGAAAGCGCTGGCGCAGAAAGGTCGGCCGCCTCTCATCGACGGATTCACACCGGAGCAGAGATTTTTCCTGGCGTGGGCGCAGATCTGGCGCTCGAACACCACTCCTGAACGCCAGCGAGTGTTGATCAACACTGATCCGCACGCTCCGGCGCGTTGGAGAACCAACGGACCACTATCCAACATGCCGGAATTCGCGGCGGCGTTTGGCTGCAAGCCCGGCGATCCAATGGTGCGGCCAGATTCGGTTCGCCCCGTAATCTGGTAGCAGCTTTTTCGCAATCAACGAGGCGTCGGCTCAACCGGCGCCTCGTTCGTTTTTTCCGGCGGCAGCGACTAACTTCCAGTCATGACCGCGAGATCTTTCTACTACAGAGAGACGGAGGGAATTCGTGTCACAGTTCGACCCGTCTATCTCCGCGATCATTCCGAGCCCTCCCAGAGCCACTATGTTTTTGCGTACTTCGTGCGCATCGAAAACGTTGGCAAAATGGCGGCTCAGCTTCTCACAAGACGCTGGCTGATTCACGACTCGGTCGGTGACGGCGTCGACACCGAAGTCATCGGCGAGGGCGTGGTCGGTGAGCAGCCGACGATCATGCCCGGCGCGGTCCACGAATATCAGAGCTTCTGCATCCTGAAATCGGGCGAGGGCTGGATGGAAGGGCACTACGGGTTCCTGCGCCAGGATGGAACCTCTTTCGAAGCGGCCATCCCGCGCTTCATACTGAGCGCGAGCGAATCGACGAGTCTGCCATCCTGACGCGCGCACGACAGTTGCCTCGTCCACGGCTGTGAGCCGCATTTACGACGTCTCCGTTCCGATCAAAACCGGGGGGCTCGTCTATCCCGGTAATCCGGAGATCAGCATCGAGCTGCAGCAAGCCGTCGCCAGGGGCGCCGGCGCCAACGTGTCGTTCATCCGATTCGGATCGCACACGGGAACCCACGCGGATGCGTCGAGACATTTCTTCGACGACGGCCAGCCCGTCGACCAGATCCCTCTGGAGCGCCTCATCGGACCGGCGATCCTGATCGCTTTTCCCGACGATGTGCGCTCGGTCACCGCGGAGCATCTCAAGAGCAAGAATCTCGACGGGCACAAACGAGTGCTCGTTCGCACCAGGAACTCTGCGCTCCTTTCGCAGAAAGAGTTCGTGCCCGATTACACCTTTATCGCACCGGACGCAGCGCAGTACTTGGTCGACATCGGGGTCGAGCTCGTCGGTGTGGACTATCTGTCGATCGAGCAGTTCCACTCCGGCCACCATCGAACCCACAAAACGCTGCTCGGACGCTCGGTAGTGATCGTCGAAGGTCTGAACCTCTCGGCCCCAGCGGAGGGCGAGTACGAGTTCATCTGCCTGCCGCTGCGCATCGAGGGATGCGATGGCGCCCCGGCGCGCGCCATACTCATCGCATGACAAAAGTCGATCACATCTTCTTCGACATCGGCGGCGTGCTCGGCTCCAACGGCTGGGACAGGGAACAGCGCAACCGCGCCGTCGAACGGTTTCACCTCGATGCCGATGATTTCCAGTGGCGCCACGAGGACGTCGTAGGCGAGTGGGAAGAGGGAAGAATTACCCTCGACGAGTATCTCGATATCGCCGTCTTCTATACCGACCGAAACTTCAACCGCAGCGAATTCATTCGGTTCATGCTCGACCAGAGTGTGCCGAATCCGGACGCGATCGCCGTCGCGCGGGCGCTCGCCGGGACCTCGCAATTCCACATGATGACGCTGAATAACGAGTCTGAAGAGCTGAACAATTATCGGATTCGCGAATTCGGATTGTCGTCGATCTTCGAAGCCTTCATATCATCTTGCTGGCTCAGTGTGCGCAAGCCTTTTCGCCGGTTCTACAATCGCGCGCTCGGCATCGCCCAATGTGAGCCGTCACGATCGCTGTTCATCGACGACCGGCAGCAGAATCTCACGCCCGCCAAATCGATGGGGATGAACGTCATACTTTTCAAATCGGCACCACAGTTGCGCGCCGACCTCGAAGATTTTCTCGAACTGCAACTTTTCGGAGCCTGAGCAATGCGTCTTGCCATGATCGGACTGGGACGGATGGGCGGCAACATGACCGAGCGGCTGATGCGCGGTGGTCACGAAGTCGTCGCATTCGACCGCACGCCCGCGACCGTGGAGAAATACCAAGCGCTCGGAGCAAAGGGCGCGCACACTCTCGACGAGGTGCTCGCCAATCTCAAAAGCCCGCGCATCGTCTGGATCATGGTGCCCGCCGGCAAGCCGGTGGACGACACCATCGCCGAGCTGCTCCGCGGTCTGTCGAAGGGCGACGTCATCATCGACGGCGGCAACTCGAATTTTCACGACACCATGCGCCGCGCGGCGGAGCTCCAGCAGAAGGGAATTCACTTCATCGATTCCGGTACCAGCGGCGGGATCTGGGGGCTCGCCAACGGCTATTGCCTGATGATCGGCGCGTCGGAGGAGTCGTTCAAGCTTTGTGAGCCGATCTTTCGCACGCTTGCGCCAAAGGACGGCTACGCCCGGATGGGTCCGCCCGGATCCGGCCACTACGTGAAGATGGTCCACAACGGAATCGAGTACGGCATGCTCCAGGCGTACGCCGAGGGCTTCGAGATTCTTCACTCATCGAAGGACTTCAAGCTCGACTTGCACGAGATCGCAGCGGTGTGGAATCACGGCAGCGTGGTCAGATCGTGGCTCAATGAGTTGGCGGAAGCCGCGTTCGCAAAGGACGTCGATCTGAAAGACCTTCGTGGATACGTCGAAGATTCCGGCGAGGGACGCTGGACCGTTCAGGAAGCGATCGATCTCGACGTGCCCGCGCCGGTGATAACACTCTCGCTGTTGACCAGGCTGCGCTCGCGTCAGGCTGATTCTTTCTCGGCAAAAGTCATCGCCGCACTGCGAAACGAATTCGGTGGACACGCGGTAAAGAAATCATGAGGACACCCCACGCAGTCCCACTCGTTCGTGCACCGCGCAAGCGGGGCAGTCGCGACAAGGCCGATCCGTGCACGCTGGTGATTTTCGGCGGCGCTGGTGACCTGACCAAGCGCAAGCTGATTCCCGCGATCTACTACCTCGCGGAGCAGAAGCTCCTGCCCGACAACTTCGCGTTGCTGGGCGTCGCCCGCGATCAGAACTCCGACGACACCTATCGCGCGATGATGCGCGACGCGATGAACAAGTCGGACGAGATCCACAAGGTGAAGGACGACGTCTGGCAGTGGCTGTGTCAGCGAACCTTTTACGCCGGTGGCGACTTCACCAGGGACGACGCCTACGCGAACATCCAGAAGCGGCTCGATGAAATCGAATCACGGTCCGAGCGCCAGGATCGCAACCGCCTTTTCTATCTCGCGATTCCGCCGAGCGTGTTCGAGGTGACGCTGAAGCATCTGTGCAGCAGCAAGCTGGCCTGGCGCACGCATTCGTACGAAGAGCGGCCGTGGATTCGCGTCGTCGTCGAGAAGCCGTTCGGCACCAGCCTCGAATCGGCGCGGGCGCTCAACCGCCTCGTGCTCGACGAGTTCGGCGAGCACCAGATCTACCGCATCGATCACTACCTCGGCAAAGAGAGCGTTCAGAACATCCTCGTCTTTCGTTTCGCGAACTCGATCTTCGAGCCGCTCTGGAATCGGCACTACATCTCGCACGTCCAGATCACGGCGGCGGAATCCGTCGGCGTCGAGGGCCGCGGGAAGTACTACGAGGAAGCAGGCGTTCTGCGCGACATGTTCCAGAATCACCTGCTGCAATTGCTGACGCTCGCCGCGATGGAGCCGCCCAGCTCGTTCACCGCCGATGCGGTGCGCGACGAGAAGGTGAAAGTGCTGCACTCCCTGCGCCCACTCGTCCACGATGATTGTCCACCGGCCGTCGTACGTGCTCAATACGGGCCGGGCACCATCGATGGCAAAACGGTGCCGGGCTACACCACTGAGCCTGACGTCGCACCGAGGTCGCTGACCCCGACCTACGCGGCAATGAAGGTGCTGATCGACAATTGGCGCTGGAAGGGCGTGCCGTTCTATCTGCGCTCCGGGAAGCGCATGGAACGTCGGATATCGGAGATTGCCATCCAGTTCCGTTCGCCGCCGCTGCTGCTGTTCGGCCAGAAGGCCGTCGAAGAAATGTCACCCAGCACACTGGTGCTGCGCGTTCAGCCGGACGAAGGCATATCACTGCGCTTCCAGGTTAAAACTCCCGGCGCGATGCACGAGCTGACGCCCGGACTGGAGATCACGCCAGTCGACATGGACTTCACCTACGCCGAGGCGTTCGGCAACGACGCGCATCCCGCCTACGAGACGCTGTTGCTGGATTGCATGATCGGCGATCCGACTCTGTTCACCCGCAGCGATGAAGTCGAGATGGCGTGGTCGATCATCGATCCGGTGCTCGACTACTGGGACAAGCATCCGGTAGAGAGTCTGCCGACCTATCCGGCCGGGACCTGGGGACCGGCGGAAGCCAACTCCCTGCTCGATGGAGATCACACCCGTTGGCGATAGCCGTGCAAATTTTTCCAGTGTTGGCGCTCGTTCTCACATCCGCCGCGTGTCAAAACCCGAAGACCAGCCAGCAGGATTCAGCGCGAATCCTGGAAGGCGACACCACTGCCCATGTACTGCCCGCCGGCGATCGCGCGCTGGTTCTGCGTGCGCGCGAGCTCGATCGAGCCGATAGTCTGGACCAGGCGCGCGCTGCTTATGCGGAAGCAGCGACGAAGTTGCCACAACTCTCTGATTGGCTGTACCTCCGTGCCGCGGGCGTAACCGGCGACAGCGGCCAGCGCGCCTCTTACTTCGCGAAGGTTCGCAGCGAGGTCGCACGCGCTCGCATTCCCGTCACCGAGGCGATCGCGCGGGAGCGCACCCACGATCTGACCGGTGCGATCCGCGCGTACACCGCCGCCGGCGAAAGATTGGACGCGCTGCGGCTTCGCGTGAATCCCCCTTCCGATGATGCTTCGCGCGCCGCCGCGCGTGGCGATTTGCTCGCCTTCGTCTCTTCCTCCGGGAATTCGGCAGATGTGCGCGAAGCGATCGATCTGTTCGACAAAGCTTTCCCGACGACCAGCAACAATGAGGAGCTTGCGATCGCGCGTGCAGCCGGCAAAGCGGGCTTGCCCGAGCGCGCCGCAAAAGGGTATGCGAAAGCAGGGGGCGCTGGCCTCGGGGACGCGTCGGACAACTTTGCGTATGCCTCTGTACTATATCGGCTCCGGCGATTTCCCGACGCCGCCAACCAGTTTGCGCGAGTAACCTCACCACCGAACCTCGCCGCCGCGGCGCAGTACCAGCGTGCACGCGCGCAGATCGCAGCCGGGAATACGGCGGCGGGGCGAGCGACGCTGCGCGCGATAACAAACGCTTACCCGAAAGACACCAGTTCAGCGTCCGCGCTGCTCCTGCTCGCCGACCTCGCAACGGACGAGAACCGTGATCAGGACGCAAGAGATGCCCTCATTACCTTGCTGAAGCGCTTTCCCTCTGGACGTCACGCCGCGACGGCGCGTTTCCGCGCCGGCATGATCGCGTTTATTCAGGCAGACCGAAAAACGGCGGCCGCGGAATTCGATTCGCTTTATGCGCGTGATTCCAACAGCACTGAAGCGCTCGGCTCGCTTTATTGGGCCGGCCGGTCCTACGCGGCGCTCGGCAACAAGGCGCGCGCGCACGAACGCTGGCGCGCGCTGATCAAGCGTGAGCCGCTCAGCTATTACTCGGTGATGGCGGCGAAGCGATTGGACACGACGCTCGTCCCCGCCGATCGCTCACCGCCCAATTATGCGCACATTCCGGCCGTCGATTCTGCGTTGAACCGGATAGTCGGTCTGCGTGATCTCGGCATGGACGTCGAGGCTGGCTTTGAAAACGACCGACTCTTCCGCGACGCGATGAGCGATCAGCGGAGAATGGTGGCGACGGCTCATGCACTTGCGGGCACCGATCAATCTTCGCGGTCAATCGCGCTCGGCAAGAAAGCGCTCGACGAGATCGGTTACAGCCCGGAGAATTTCCGGCTGTATTTCCCGGTGCTCGAGCGCGAGACACTGATCTCGGCCTCGAAGGAGAACCGCCTCGATCCAGCGCTCGTGGCTGCCGTGATCAGACAGGAGTCGAGCTTCAATCCGCAGGCGACATCGCCAGCGGGCGCTCGCGGTTTGATGCAGCTGATGCCTTCAGTTGGTCAGGCGCTCGCGGCGCAGAAGGGGATTGGTCCGTGGAATCCGGATCTGCTCTGGGACCCGGACGTCAGCATCAAGCTCGGCACCACCCACCTCAGCGAGCTGGTGCGGAAATACCCGGAAGTAGTAAAGCAGCTCGCCGCGTACAACGCCGGAGAATCGAGGGTCGAGAAGTGGTCGACGAAAGCGGGAGCAGACGATCCGGAAGTCTTCACGGAGCGCATCCCCTTCGTCGAAACACGCGATTACGTGCGGACCATCCTCCGTAATCGCGCCTACTACCAGGCGCTTTATCCCTGGTAGCGCTCGGCTTCCGCTTGCTCGGGGAGCTGACCGCGACGGCGCTTGATCCAGTCGAGCAACCACGTCCCCGGAATGGTGAACAGGGGCGTGAGGAAGAATCCGAGTAGCGAATTGAGCCAGATCAGCGCGAGGTAAAAGCAGATCAGGCCGAATGAAACCCAGAGCGTGCCGAGTGGACCGTGCGTCTCCAAGCGGAAATCCCTCGTAGATAGGTAAATTAAAGCTACCATGGTCGCTCACCGGATTGAAGTTTCCGCGCCGATCGAAAGCGCGGTCGAACGCGCGGTCAGTCATTGCTCGACTGCGCTGCTGGCGGTGAGCGGCGGACTCGACTCCATGGCTTTGCTTTGCGCGGCGGCGCGGCTCCCGTTGCACGCGCGCGAGCGCATCGTCGTCGGGACCTTCGACCACGGCACCGGGCCGGTGGCGCGCAAAGCGGCGACGCTCGTCGCACGCGAAAGCGCACGGTTTGGCTTCGAGTGCGTGGTCGGCCAGGCGACCGTGACTGGAACGCGCGAGGAGGAATGGAGGCGCGCGCGCTGGGAATTCCTCCAGGGTCTCGCCGCCTTGCGGGGCGCCAGCGTGGTGACGGCGCACACCCGCGATGACCAGGTCGAAACGGTCTTCATGCGCATTTTGCGCGAAGCCGGGCCGCGCGGCCTCGCCGGACTTTACGCTGAATCCGAAGTCATTCGCCCGTTCATCGACATCAGTCGATCCACCCTCGAGAAATACGCGCTCGAGCAGAGCCTGCGATACGTCGAGGACCCGTCCAACAAGGATCGCCGGCATCTGCGCAATCGCGTGCGTCTGGACATCCTGCCGTCGATTGTGAGAAAGCGGCCCGCCTTCGCCGAGGAACTGCTGGCACTCGCGCGCCGCGCGGCAGAATGGCGACGCACCGTCGAGGAAATTCTCCCTGCGATCGAAGCGACATCCGAGCGGGATGGCGCGTTGCGGGTCAGTCGTTCCAGCCTGCGCGGATACGACGCCGATTCGCTGCGAGTGCTTTGGCCCGCGCTGGCGGCGCGCGCCAGCGTCGTCATGGATCGACGCGGAACTCACCGCGCGGCAGAGTTTACAATGAAGGGTGAAACGGGAGGCGCGATTCAGCTCTCCGGCGGAATCGAAATCGTGATGTCACGCGAGCATATGCTGCTGCGACGCGCGCCGCTGGTTGGGCGCGCTAGAAGCACCCCTCGGGAGGTGCGCGCTTGACGAGTGCCGTGCGACCTTCGAACGCCAAGGCCGATCCGCGCCTTTCTGGTCGAGCTGTCAAACGTATCGCTTTTGACGAGGCTGCCATTGCGCGACGCGTCGTAGAGCTCGGCCGCGAGATCACAAATGCTTATCCTGACGGCGACCTTTTGGTTCTGGGTTTGCTAAAAGGAAGTTTCATCTTTCTCAGCGATCTGGTACGTCAGATCGGCCGTCCGCTTCAGGTCGATTTTCTCGTTGCCTCGAGCTACGGCGATGGAACGGTGTCGAGCGGTACCGTCAATCTTGTTTACGACCCGGAAACGCAGCTCGAGGGGAAGGACATACTGCTCGTCGAAGATATCGTTGATTCGGGCCGCACTTTGAATCGTCTGATGACTATACTGCAGGAACGGAAGCCGCGGTCACTGGAGATCTGTGCCCTGCTTCACAAACGAATTGCGAAGGATCTGAAGTACGATACGAAGTTCGTTGGTTTTGATGCGCCGAATGAATTTCTGGTTGGATATGGGCTCGATCACGCGGAGAATTTCCGCCATCTGCCGTACATAGCGAGTTTGCAGTAATGCCAATACAAATGCCCAACAAAAACCCCAAGAAGCCGACGAACTGGAGCAAGATTTCCAAGCAGCTCTCGTTCTGGGTTTTCGTCATACTGGTGCCCGTCGCGATCATCCAGTTCTCGGGGAAGGGGTCGGACGCAGCGCCGGAGATTTCCTACACACCGCAGTACGATCAGGAGCTGCAGCGGAACAACATCGACAAAGTCACCATTCAGGCGGGACGACTGCTTACCGGAGAGTTCAAGCAGAAAGTCCCGGTGAAAGGTCGGCTCGTCTCGAAGTTCAAGGTTCTGCTGCCGACTGAAAATTCGAGCGACGAGGTTACGCGCCTGCGTGAGCACGGCGTTCAGATTCAGGCCGAAGATGCGCGTCCGTCGTTCACGACGATCCTCATCAGCCTGTTCCCGTATCTGCTGATTTTCGGAATCTGGTTCTTCCTGTTCCGTTCGATGCAGGCCGGCGGCGCCAAAGCGTTCAGCTTCGGCAAGTCAAAGGCGAAGCTGCTGACCGGCGATACGCCCAAAGTCACCTTCGACGATGTCGCCGGTGCAGACGAAGCGAAGGTCGAGCTCCAGGAGATCATCGAGTTCCTGAAGGATCCGCAGAAGTTCACCAAGCTCGGCGGCCGCCTGCCGAAGGGCGCGCTGCTCGTCGGTCCTCCGGGCACTGGTAAGACGCTGCTCGCCCGCGCGGTGGCCGGTGAAGCCGGTCGTCCGTTCTTCTCAATGTCCGGCTCCGACTTCGTCGAGATGTTCGTAGGTGTCGGCGCCAGTCGCGTGCGCGATCTGTTCGAGCAAGGCAAGGCTCACGCACCGTGCATCATCTTCATCGACGAAATCGACGCCGTCGGTCGCCATCGCGGCGCTGGTCTGGGCGGTGGGCACGATGAGCGCGAGCAAACTTTGAATCAGCTGCTGGTCGAGATGGATGGATTCGAGTCCAACGACGGTGTCATTCTGATCGCCGCGACGAACCGTCCGGACGTGCTAGACCCTGCGCTGATGCGCCCGGGCCGCTTCGATCGCCAGATCGTCGTCGATTCGCCGGATCTCCGCGGTCGCGAAGGAATCCTCCGCGTCCACATTCGCAACAAGCCGATGGCGGAAGACGTCGACGTGACGACCCTCGCCCGCGGAACTCCGGGCATGGCCGGCGCCGATCTCGCCAATCTGGTCAACGAAGGCGCGCTGCTCGCTGCTCGTCGCAACCACGACAAGGTCTACATGGCCGACCTCGAGGATGCGAAAGACAAGGTGATGATGGGCGCCGAGCGTAAGTCGATGGTGATGAAGGAGGAAGAGCGCAAGCTCACCGCCTACCACGAAGGTGGTCATGCCATCTGCGCGATCAAGGTGAAGGGCAACGATCCGCTGCACAAAGTCACGATCGTACCGCGCGGCCGCACTCTCGGTGTCGCGTGGACCCTGCCGGAAGATGACCGCGTGTCAGTCACGCGCGAGCAGCTCGAGGCCAACCTCGTGAAGGCTTACGGTGGTCGCGTCGCCGAGGAGCTGGTGTTCGGCCGCGATCGCGTCACGACCGGTGCTGCCAGCGACATTCAGCAGGCCACGGCGCTGGCGCGTCGCTACGTCTCGCAGTGGGGCCTGTCGGATGCAGTTGGTCCGGTGCTCGTTGGCGACAATGAGCAGGAGCTCTTCCTCGGTCGCGAGCTGCAGACGCGCCGCGAGGTGTCCGAGCGCACCGCCCAGCTGGTGGATTCGGAAGTCACACGCGTGATTCAGGAAGCGTATGCGCGCGCGACGCAGGTGCTCCAGGAGCACATGGAGCTGCTGCACACCGTCGCCAATGCGCTGCTCGATCGTGAGACGCTGACGGGTGACGAAGTGCTGGCACTCGCACGCGGCGAAACGTTGCCGCCCCGTGCGATCACGCCCCCGCCGAGTGCGCCGCCTGCTCTCACCACACCGGTTATGCACCCGAAACCGTCCAAGCCACCTCTCTTCGGAGGTCCCGAGGTAGCGCCGGCGTGATGTTCAAGTGGCCGTCCAAATCACAGCGGCCAATGGTTTTCGGAATTCTCAACGTTACCCCCGACAGCTTCAGCGACGGGGGTAATTTTGTTTCTACGGAGGCGGCGCTCGCACAGGCCGATCGCCTCATCTCCGAAGGCGCCGACGCCGTCGACATTGGCGGTGAATCAACTAGGCCCGGCGCCAAACCAGTTCCCGCGCGCGATGAGCTCAAGCGCGTGCTGCCGGTGATCCGCGGCATTCGCTCGCGCTGGGCCGAGATTCCGATTTCGATCGACACCGTAAAAGCTGATGTCGCCAGGGCCGCGCTCGCGGAAGGCGCATCGATCGTCAATGATGTTTCGGGAATGTCACTGGATCCGGAAATGCCCGGCGTATGCGCCGAAGCGGGATGCAGCGTAGTGCTGATGCACTCGCGGGGTAGCGTCTCCGACATGGCCAGCTACGACAATGCCGTTTATGGCGACGACCCCGTCGGGGAAGTCATCTCGGAGCTGGAGGAAAGCATACAGCTCGCTCAGAGCGCCGGCATTCATCCGACGAAGATCGCAGTCGATCCGGGAATCGGTTTCTCAAAGAAGACCGGTCACTCGCTGGCGGTCCTTGTGGAGCTGCAGCGTGTTGTTGCCCTCGGTTATCCCGTATTCATCGGCGCCTCGCGCAAGCGCGTGATTGCCGAGCTCATTCGCTACACGACGGTGACTGGCAGCCCTTCGGCGGGAACGACGCTCGCGCCGCAGATGATCTCACACGACGATCGCGACATGACCACCGTCGGCGTCAACGTCGTGGCGCTCTATTCCGGCGCGCGCATTTTCCGCGTCCATCGCGTGCGACCGAATCGGCTGGCACTCGACGCCGCCTGGGCGCTCACTCCTGAAGAAGCGGATATGTTCGCGCGCTAACCGGCGACGATCGGTGGCGGTGATGTATCGACGACGATTGTCTTTCGTGCCAGCGACCAGATCACCAGCCAGGTCGCAACTATGTCGATCAAAATGATCGTTGGCAGCGTGACAGTACTGGTGAGCTGGCCGAACGACCCGTGCGGCGGAAACATCAGCGGGAGGTTGAGCAAATTGAATACGACGATGCCGACGAGCAGCCCGCGGGTGCCGCCAAATACTTTCCAGCAACCGATACAGAACAGCAGCTCGACCAGGAAATCCAGCACCGGGATCGCCTGCAGGTTGAAGCCAATGCGTGGTCCCCACGCCATCGGGAGCAGTGCGATGTTCGGCTCGTGCTGAATGATGTCCAGCACGACGTGAGAGATGACGCCGAGTGCCACTGCCGTTCCCACCGCGGTGCGACGGCCGGCTCGTCCAAAGGCGACCGCGAGCCCCGCCAGCAGCAGACCGGTTCCGATCGAGTGTGAATAGGGAATGAAATCGAGATGAACTGCGTTGGGTGTGATCTGGGCGTGCTCGATGCCGAGATAGCTGAACAGCACCCAGAGCAGCTCGACGAACTGCACCGAAATGAGTAGCGGCCACAGACCTACCCGCGGGAACCGGCGTTTGATCAGGAGTGCCGTTGAGGCGTGCGCGATGGCGTACGTTGTTTCCTCCGGACTTTTGCCGACGTCAGTTAGGGCACGAAAATGTGAGTTGCTGATGTGTCGGCAACTCCCAGGCCTCTGATTAATTTTGACTCGCCACCTAACCGCGAGGCTCATCCGATAAGACGGTTTCCTTCGCCGGGTTGGACGACCGCCGTACTCCTGTTGTTCGTCTACATGCTTACCCTTGCGCCCACTGTCACACTGTGGGACTCGGGTGAGTTTCTCGCTGCGATTCACTCGCTCGGCATCCCTCATCCACCAGGCACACCGCTCTATGTCCTGATCGGGAAGGTCTGGAGCCTGGGCCTCGGCTCGGTCTTCGGCTTCGCGCGCGCGATCAATCTGCTGAGCGCGGTGTCGACGGCATTTGGATGCGGCATTCTCACTACCCTCTTTGCTCGCTGGACCGAAGACGGCGTCGCCGCGATCGCGGCTGGTCTGACCGCAGGTTTGATGTCCACGCTCTGGATGAACGCTACGGAGACCGAGGTCTACGCGGTGGCATTCCTTTTTGGCTGCATCATTCTCTGGTCCGCCGACCGCGCGGGAATCAACTCCGACGCGCGCTGGGCGCTGCTTTCCGCGTACCTCGCTGGGCTCGCCTGGTCGCTTCACCTCACCGCGCTGCTCGTGATTCCCAGCGCGATTCTGCTCGTATTCAGCACTGGCGACGGGTACTTCGCGGTGCCAGTAGGCAGGCGCTACGCTGACGGCCGTCGCGAATCACACTCGTTCTCCAAGCTTGTACGCGCCGCGATAGTGCTGATCCTGGTGGGCATGTCGTGCGTTCTGTTCCTGTACATCCGCGCGAGTCACGATCCCGCGGTCAACCAGGGCAATCCATCGACCTTCGGCCGGTTCTTCGACGTGTTGATGCGACGGCAGTACGCGGTCGCGCCGTTGTGGCCCCGACAGGCGCCGGTGTACTTGCAATTTGGGAATCTCGTCGAGTACGCCGATTGGCAGTTCGCCAAGGCACTGGCGCCGGAAGCTCCACCCAGCTGGTGGCGAACGCCAATCACTGTGCTCTATGCCCTCGTCGGACTGTTCGGATCGCTCGCGCATCGAAGTGTCGACCGGCGCAGCTGGCGCGCAGTCCTGTTGCTGTTCTTCGTCAGCACCATCGGCGTCGTGATTTATCTGAACCTGAAGGCAGGTCCGTCGTTCGGTGCCGGCATTCTCCCGCCGACGGCGCCGCACGAAGCGCGAGAGCGCGATTACTTCTTCTTCTGGGCGTTCGTATCATGGGGAGTCTGGGCGGGATTTGGCGCCATTGTCCTCTCGCGCAAACTGATCTTCCCGTTCAACGCGCTGGTCGCGCTGATGCCGCTCATACCGGCGTTTCTCAACTGGACTGCCGTCGATCGCCGCACCGATCCGGTTGAAGAGCGTGCGCGCGTAGACGAGCAGGAAATGCTCGCCAAGGTGCCACCATCCGGCGTTATGCTCTCGCTGGGCGACAACGACACCTATCCGCTATGGTATCTGCAGCAGGCGGAAGGGACGCGGCGCGACGTGACGGTTGTTACTGTGCCGCTACTGCCCGCGAAATGGTATCGCGAAGAGCTGGCGCGTCGCTACAAACTGCTCGATTCGACGGCAGTAAAGTCATGGCTTGGCACCGACAGTACCATCGCCATGCTGACCCGCCGCTCCTACGACCAGAACCGGCCGGTGGTTCGCTCGCCGTTCTTCGCGCTCGACTCGGCGAAGAAACAGTAATCGACTACTGAATCGTCAGCGTGTATGCGCCGGTGGTGCCGGCAGTGGTCGTGCGCGCTTTAATGAAGAAGTAGCCGAGGTTGCTCGCCGTGTAAGTCAACGACGCATTCTTGGTGGTGCCGTTAGCATCGTCGTTCGCCGCGACTAATGTCCCGCCGGTCCGGATCTCGTACAACTCGAGGTACGGATCGATGGTGCTCGACGTCATCGTCACCGTTATCGTCTGCCCGGTGTTGACGAAGATGATGTAGTCGTCGGAGTAAAAGCCGCTCTGGTTGCAGTCGGTTGTCTGAAGCGATTGGTCGGTGGTGATCCCTGGCGTCGCAAACACATCCTCGCAATTGGTGACCGGGCTCGATGTCGGTCCAGAGGTCAGGCTGTACGTTCCGGTTTCTCTCGAGTTCAGCGAGTTCGCGCCTACCAGGAAGCTCTGCGCGGGGAGAATTGCCTTGATCGTCGAGTTGTGTGTGGTGCTGCCGGCGTTGTCGTTCTGCGCGATGACGTGAAAATCCGTCGTGAGCAGCAACAGGTAGCTGTCGACGTCGGTCGAGCTCTCGTTGAAGAGATAAGTCGCGGTGCTCGGAATCGCCGTCAGCCAGAAATCGACGAAGCTGCCGTCAGAGACCTGACAATCGGCAAGACCGAGCCGGCCAGTAGTATTCGATCCGATGGTATAGTCCGGCGTGACCTTACATGGATCGCCGGCGTTGGCGGTGAATGTCACTGCGGGCAATCCAGCCACCGTCGCATCGACGGTGTTGGTGGACGCGGTTTGTCCCAGCGTCCACACGCCCACGGTCGCTACACCAGTTGCGCCAGTGGTGACCGTCGCGCCTGACACCGCTCCGTCGCCGCTGGTGACGCTGAACACGACGCTGGCGCCAGCCATCGGATCTCCGTTCTCATCGCGCACGACGACCGACGGGCGCTCTAGTGCAGCCTGCCCGGCCGGTCCCGTGATGATCAGTGAGGAATTAGCCTCGATCGACGTCGGCGTGTGTTTTGGACCCGATGCATCTCCGCCACACGCGACCTGCAACAACACCGCAGCGGGCGCAGCGAATCGCGCCGCGCCAATCAGAAAGCGAGTCATCGGGCCAATCTCTCCTTCGTGAACGGCACGTCAATGCCGTTCACGGGGGAATTCATGCCGTTCGACTAGTAGCGGTAGTGATCCGGCTTGTATGGGCCTTCGACGGGAACGGACAGATACTCGGCTTGCTCCGGCGAAAGCTTCGTCAGCCTCACACCCAGCTTGTCGAGATGCAACCGCGCCACCTTCTCGTCGAGCTTCTTTGGCAGCGTATATACGCGGCACTCGTACGAATCGCAATTAGTGTGCAGTTCGATCTGCGCCATGACTTGATTCGTGAAACTCGCCGACATCACGAAGCTCGGGTGCCCCGTCGCACAGCCAAGGTTCAGCAGCCGCCCCTCGGCGAGGATCATCACGCTATGCCCGTCGGGAAACACGTACTCGTCGTACTGCGGCTTGATCTGAATGCGCTTGATGCCTTTCACGCGCTTTAGACCGGCCATGTCGATCTCATTGTCGAAGTGACCAATGTTGCCCACGATTGCCTTGTCCTTCATCTGCGCCATGTGAGCGGCGGTGATGATGCCGGTGTTGCCCGTGGCAGTGATGAAGATGTCCGCCGTCTTCACGACGTCTTCGAGCTGCACCACCTGATAGCCCTCCATCGCCGCCTGCAGCGCGCAGATCGGATCGATCTCGGTGATGACGACGCGCGCCCCCTGACCCTTCAGCGCCTGTGCGCATCCCTTGCCGACGTCACCGTAGCCGCAGATCACCGCGACCTTGCCAGCGAGCATCACGTCGGATGCGCGAAGGATTCCGTCAGTGAGTGAGTGACGGCAGCCGTACAGGTTGTCGAACTTCGACTTCGTCACCGAGTCGTTGACGTTGATGGCGGGGAAGAGCAGGGTGCCTGCTTCCATCATCTGATAGAGGCGGTGCACACCGGTCGTCGTCTCCTCGGAAACGCCGCGGAGATCCTTCGACATCCGCGTCCAGCGCTGCGGATCTTTCTTGAATTCGCGACGCAAGAGATTCAGGATGACGCCGTACTCTTCGGGATCTTTGTCCGGATTGAAGTCTGGAACCCGACCGGCCTTCTCGAACTCCACTCCCTTGTGCACGAGGAGAGTCGCATCGCCACCATCATCCAGCAGCAGGTTTGGTCCCGAGCCGTCGGGCCACACCAATGCCTGATCGGTGCACCACCAGTACTCCTCGAGCGACTCGCCTTTCCACGCGAAAACCGGCGTGCCCTGAGGATTGTCGATCGTTCCGTTTCGCCCGACCACGACTGCGGCCGCTGCGTGGTCCTGGGTCGAGAAAATGTTGCACGACACCCAGCGCACATCGGCACCGAGCTGCGTCAGCGTCTCGATCAGAACGGCGGTCTGCACCGTCATGTGCAGGGAGCCCATGATCTTCGCGCCGGCCAACGGCTGCTTGCCTTTGTATTCGTCGCGCAGGGCCATCAGGCCGGGCATCTCGTGCTCGGCCAGTCTGATCTCATTGCGCCCGAACTCGGCGAGCGAAAGGTCTTTCACCTTGAACGGCTCGCGGCCGGCCTCGTTGGCTGCGGTGAACTGATTCATTGGTTCGGCGATGGTTGCCACAGTGCGCTCCATTTAGTGTCGATTGCTGTTTGCTACGCTGACTTCATGATTGGTGCTTCTGCTGATTTCTTGCGCTTCCCGGACTTCGCCGCTGCCGCGCTCCGTGTGGCGGAAGCAGTGAAAAGCAGCGGACCCTTGGCGTCGGGATCGGGCGGCAACGGATGATAGCGGAAGTGTTCCAGGCCAGCGGACTCCAGCCATTCACCGAGGACTGCACGATCGAAGCCCTGCCAGACGTGCCCCATCGTTTGACGAAGGTCCTGGCGCTCGTGCGGCATCATGTCGAGAACCACTAGTCGCCCGTGAGGCTTCAGAATCCGCACTGCCTCTTCGATTACGCGCTCGGGCTCCGTCACGTAGTGCAATACGAGAAAGAGCAGCGCGACGTCAGCTTCGCCATCCGCGATCGGCAGTGACTCCAGTCTGCCGTTCCGAATGTCGACGTTTTCCATGCCATTGAGCCGCTTTCGCGCCGCGGTCAGCATTGCGCTCGACTCGTCGACAGCGATGACGCGCTCAACGAATGGCGCGATGGCTTGCGCAACTGCTCCAGTGCCGCAGCCGAGATCGGCGACGACCCACGACTCGTCGAGGAGGCCGAGCAATGCGACGTCGGCCCGACGCCCAAACAATTCCTGACGCATCCGGTCCCACTGACCTGCCGATGTCGAGAAGAACTGCTGCGAGCGACTGCTCCGCTCGGACAGAACTGCCTGCATCCGGCGCGCATCCTGCTCGGCCGCGTTCGAATGGGAGATTTCCTCGCGCACTATCTGCCACATCCGGCGGGTTGCAGCGTCGAGTGAATCGGTCGCGATCCGATAATACCGGCTGGTGCCTTCAGCGCGCGCGTCGAGCCAGCCCTCGGCGGTCAACAGCTTGAGGTGGCGGCTGACGGTCGATTGCGGGAGCTGGAGGATGGAGGTGAGCTCGTTCACGGTCAGCTCGTTGCGCTCGACGGCGAGCAGAAGCCTGCTCCTCGTCGAATCGGCGAGTGCGTTCATCTGCCCGAACAGTGCGGGCGCGCTCATTTGCTGTATCCGTTCATCCGGATTTAAGGATATAGCGATCCGACCGAGAAGTCAAGCCAATTCGGGCGCTTGGTTTAGTCCTACGGACCTGCGATCATTGGCTGATGAATTACGAGAAGAGCCTCCGGCGCCTCGACGAGATAATGGCGAGCCTGGAGAACGAGCAGATCGGCCTCGATCAATCTCTCAAGTTATTCGAGGAGGGAATCGAGCTATTGCGCTCTGCATCCGCCGAGTTGGACAAAGCCGAAACGAGGGTACAGACCCTGATCGAGAAATCGGCCGGTGGCTTCGAGCTGCGGGAGACGGATCTCTAGGGAAGTGGACAGCAGCTTCGACGCAGATCGGCAGCACATCGAACGCCGTCTCGAAGAAATCAGCGACCGCTTCCTTGTGGATGTTCCGAGGGATATCGCCGCCGCGATTCGTTACGGCTTGCAGAGTCCAGGCAAGCGATTGCGGCCGTTGCTGGTACTCTACGGATACCGGGCTGTTGGAGGCGGGCGCGATGCATCGTTGCTCGCCTGTGCGCCGGAGGTCATCCACGCCTACTCATTGATCCACGACGATCTGCCATGCATGGACGACGACGACATCAGGCGCGGGCGTCCAACCGTCCACAAGGTGTATGGCTCGCGCACTGCAATCCTCGCCGGAGTGGCGATGATTCCGCTTGCGGTGCGCGTGCTACGTGAAGCAGCCGACGGGATGGGTTTGACAATCGATGCGGCGACGTCGCTGACCGAAACTCTGCTCTCGGCTGCAGGTGAAGCGGGAATGATTGGTGGCCAGCTCAGGGATCTCGAGGGCGAAGGATCTGCGCTTACTCTCGACGCGCTGCAAACCATGCATCTTGCCAAGACGGGCGCGCTGATCGTCGCTTCCGTTCGCATCGGCGCGATCGCTGCAGGTGCAACGCCGGGTCAGCTCGATGCGGTCGAGCGTTACGGACGCGACATCGGGTTGGCTTTTCAGATCATGGACGATGTGCTGGATGTCACCTCGACTACGACTGCGCTGGGTAAGACCAGCGGCCGCGATGTGGTACTTCGCAAGAGCACCTATCCGGCGTTGCTCGGTGTCGAGGGGGCGCGCCGGCGCGCACAGGAGCTGATCGCGGACGGCCTCGACCGCCTTCAGAGGCAGGGAATCCTCACGCAAGAGCTAACACAAGTCGCTAATTTCATGGTAACACGCACCTCCTGAATTCTGGACATGTCAATCCTGGAACGAGTCCATTCTCCGGCGGATTTAAAGCCGATGTCGCGCGACGAGCTGCGCGCGGTATCGGAAGAATTGCGCACGCGGCTGATCGAGATCTGCGCACGCACCGGTGGCCACATCGGCGCTGGGCTCGGCGTCGTCGAGCTGAGCGTTGCGCTGCATGCGGTCTTCGATACGCCGCGCGATCGCATTGTCTGGGATGTCGGACACCAGGGCTATCCGCACAAGTTCCTCACGGGGCGGGCGGATCGCATGGAGACACTTCGTCAGGAGAACGGCCTCTCCGGATTTCTGAAGCGCACCGAGAGCGAGTACGACGCATTCGGTGCCGGCCACGCCGGCACCGCAATATCAGCCGGCTATGGAATGGCGGTCGCCCGCGACATCAACGGCGAGGACTTCAAGGTCGTTTCGGTTCTCGGCGATGGCGCTCTCACCTGCGGATTGGCGTACGAAGGATTGAACAACGCCGGCGCTTCAGACCGAGATTTCATCGTCATCCTCAACGACAACGAGATGTCGATCGCGCCGAACGTCGGCGCGATGTCGAAATATCTGACCTCGATCCAGAGCAACCCGCTGTACAATCGCGTGCGCTCTGCGATTGGCACGGTAGTGGATGCCGCGCCGGGACCGCTCTCGGGTGTCGCCACTTTGGTGAGGAAATGGGAAGAGAGCATGAAGTCCTTCCTCACCCCGGGCGTGCTGTTCGAGGAGCTTGGCTTCCGCTACTTCGGTCCAATCGACGGTCACGACATCGATCAGCTGATGGACACCCTCGCCGCAGTTCGCGAGATGGGCGGACCGCGTTTGATTCACTGCATTACCCAGAAAGGCAAAGGCTTTCCCGCCGGTGAGCACGTCGAGAAATGGCACGCGCTGCCACCCGGCCATGATCCGGCGACAGGAAAGCAGCGTAAGGTTTCTTCCGCGAATGCGGCGTACACCGCCGTGTTCGGCCAGGCGCTCGTCGAATTGGCGAACGAGAATCCGAAGGTCGTCGCAATCACAGGTGCGATGCCGAGCGGAACCGGAACCGCGGCATTCGCCAAGGCGCATCCTGATCGCTTTTTCGATGTCGGCATCGCCGAAGGCCACGCCGTCACCTTCGCCGCTGGTTTGGCCACCGAGGGAATTCGTCCCGTCTGCGCGATCTATTCGACGTTCCTCCAGCGCGGGTACGATAACGTCATCCACGACGTCGCGATCCAGCATTTGCCTGTGGTCTTTGCGATGGACCGCGCGGGCGTCGTTGGCGAAGATGGCCCGACGCACATGGGACTCTACGACATCGCGTACATGCTCGCGGTCCCGGGCATGGTGGTGACCGCGCCCAAGAACGGCAAAGAGATGATCGCATTGTTGCGGAGTGGACTCGCATACGACGCGGGGCCGTTCTGCCTGCGCTACCCGCGCGACGCGACGCCCGACATCGTACCTCCGGCTGCCGAGATCGAAGCTGTTCCACACGCCACGTGGGAAGTGTTGCGCCGCGCAAATACCGGCGGTCGCGACGCGCGCCAGTCGGTTGCGATTCTTGCTGTCGGCACGATGGTGCTGCCCTCGCTCGCTGCGGCCGACATTCTGTCGGAAGCGGGAACGACCGTGACTGTCGTCAACTGCCGTTATCTCAAACCGCACGACGCGAAGGTTCTTTCCGAGGTTATCAGCAATCACCTGAACGTCCTCGTCGTGGAAGAAGGCACGGTGGTCAACGGCTTTGGCGCGCACATCGCAGCTGTGATCGGGGAGGTCGATCCGGCCGTGAGAGTCGCGACCCACGGCATTCCCGACGAATTCATCGACCAGGCGCCGCGAGCGACTCAGCTCGCGCGCGTCGGTCTCGATCCACATGGGATTGCGCGGCGCGCGACGGAAGCGTTCGGGCTGGACAGCGCGCGGGGCGCTCAACTCCGCGCGGTCTGATGCGCCTCGGTGTCATTGGACATCAAGGTTATGAAGAGTTGCCGGAGATACTCCGGACGCTGTTTCGCGTCGCCCCGCAGCTGGGGATCGAGCCGTTCCTCGAGAACGAGATCTACGAGGTAGCTGGTAAGGGGAAAAAGCTCGAGAATTCCAATCAGGTCGACGCTCTCGTGACTCTCGGTGGCGACGGTACGCTGCTCCGTGGAGCGCGATTTCTCGACGGTCACGACATTCCCATACTCGGCGTAAATCTCGGGCGCGTCGGTTTTCTCACCAGTTGTCAGAGCAATGACTTCGAGCCGGCGCTCAAGCATCTCGCCGGCGGTGAATACGTGGCGCAACCGCGCATGGCGATCAGCGCGCGCGCGATCAACGCTGAAGGTGAAACGCGGAAACAGTGGCGCGCGCTGAACGACTTCGTGCTGCACAAGGGTGGATTCGCGCGCGTGGTGCGTCTCAACGTGTTCGTCGACGGCGAGAGTATCGGGACTTACGCAGCCGACGGTGTAGTAATCTCGACGCCGACTGGCTCGACCGCTTATAGCCTTTCCGCTGGCGGGCCGGTGGTCGTTCCGACCGTCGAGTCGATGCTGATCACGCCGATCTCGCCGCACACCCTGGGTATCAGGCCATTGGTCATTCCGCCCGACGCCGAAGTGACGGTGGAAGCAAACGAGTCTCCCACCGAGCTTCTGGTTACGGTCGATGGACAGGTGGGCACGAACTTCGTGAAGGGCGAAAAGCTCAAGGTGAGGCGGGCGGACAATCCAGTCCGGATCGTGCGCTTCCCCGGGACGACCTTCTTCGAGCGAATGAAAGTAAAACTCGGTTGGGGCGGGCTCTTACCCGACGGAGAGTAGGCCTGATGCTGACTGAGCTACGAATTCGGAATTTTGCAATCATCGAGCAGGTGAACCTGCCGCTCGCTGAAGGCTTCAACGTCCTCTCCGGCGAGACAGGCGCCGGCAAATCGATCATCGTCGGCGCACTCGGCCTCCTGTTAGGAGAGCGGGCAAGCGCCGATCTGATTCGCTCCGGTGCCGACAAAGCGACGGTGGAGGGCGTGTTCGACGTCTCGAGTCTCAAGGGCATCGCACAGCTGGCTGACGAACGCGGCATCGAGGTCGAGGACGAGACGCTGGTGCTGAAGCGGGAAATCGGCGCCAACGGCCGCGGACGCGCGTGGATCAACGGAACGACCGTGACAGCGACGGTGCTCGCCGAGATCGGCCGTCTGCTTGTGAATCTGCATGGCCAGCACGACGCTCAGACCCTGCTCGACAACGAATCCCAGCGACACATTCTCGACGCGTTCGGTGGTGCGGAATCGCAGGGCGAAATCGTGCGCAAGACTTTTGGCGAGCTGTCGTCGGTACGCCGCGAGATCGCAAATCTTTCGACCCGCCGGGCAGAGGCAGAGAAGCGCGCCGATTATCTGCGCCACGTCGCGAAGGAGATCGAAGAAGCGAAGCTCTTGCCTGGCGAAGACACCAAGCTCGAGGACGAGGCTCGGGTGCTCGAGAACGCCGATGAGCTGCGCACGCTCGCCAGCGGTCTGACCGAGCTGCTCGCCGGAGAGGAAAGCAGTGTATTGGGCCAGCTTGGAGCGGCGCAGCGTCCGTTGTCGTCAATCCAGCGCATCGATCCATCGGCCGCGCGCATGCAGGAGCTCTTCGACGCCGGCTTCTACGCGCTTCAGGAATTGTCGCGCGCGGTCGAGGACTATGCAGGCTCGGTGGAGCTCGATCCGACGAGATTGGACGAGGTACGTCGCCGCCGCGATCGCCTGTTCGGACTGCTCAAGAAGTATGGACCAGCGCTCGATGACGTCATCGAAACTGGGCGTAACGCGCGAGCGGAGCTCGATTTGGTCGATTCCGCTCAGTTCGACCTTGCGGCACTCAACGCGCGCGAGAGCGAGCTGCGCAAGAGACTGGTGGCCGAGGCTGAGAAGCTTTCGGAGATGCGACTGTCGGCTGCGAAGAAGCTCGCCAGGGCAGTTGACGCCTTGCTGCCATCACTCGGCATGCCCGACGGCCGGTTTCGCGTAACACTGACTTCGCGCGATGAGCCAGGCTCGGAGGGCGCCGAGGATGTCGAATTCCGCGTCGCGCTCAACGTCGGTCATGAAGATCGTCCGCTGGCGCGTGTTGCTTCTGGTGGCGAGTTGTCGCGTGTGATGTTGGCGCTGAAAACGATCCTGGCCCGAGTGGATCGCGTTCCGACCCTGATTTTCGACGAAGTCGATGCCGGCATCGGCGGCCGCGTTGGACTGCAGGTCGGCGATACTCTGCGCCGAGTCGCCGGCGAGCATCAGGTATTCGCGATCTCACATCTGCCGCAGATCGCCGCCCGCGCGCACCATCACATCGTCGTGGCCAAAGGAGCGAAGGGCGGCGTCACCACCGCGGACATCACGGTTCTCGAAGGCAGCAATCGGGTCAACGAGATCGCGCGGATGCTGGGCGGCGATCCCGAATCGAAGGTCTCGCGAGCGCATGCAAAAGAGCTTCTCGAATCGGCCAGCTCAACGTAACTCGTGATTACTACCAGCGCGGACTAACGGCACTGCTGACTGCTGACTGAGTGCGCATTGGTAGACTGGTACGTAGTGCGGACTCCGGACGAGCCCCAGTCGGGTTCGCATGGTGAACAGTGCGAACTCCGCACAGTTGCCCGCAATCGCGGTGCGCAGTACGTCAGCAGTCAGCAGTGCCGTTAGCCCGCGCTGGTAGTCCGCAGAAAGAGAAAGGGACGAGCCTGAAGGCTCGTCCCTTTCTCTAACCTCAGGGCCGTTCTCTACTTTCCGCCGAAGATCCTCGCGTAGAATCTGAGCTGAATCTGGTCGGTAAAGAACTTCGGCTGATTGCCGCCGGAGCCGCCCATCGTCTGCCAATGCAGGTAGTTCACTTCGAAGGGGAGCTTGGCCTTGCCCTGCTCGAACGAATACAGGTTTGAGAACGAGATGCCGCCGCCGAAGCGGTGCTCGCTCTGCTCGGTCTCGAGATCGAGCGTCGATGCGTCGATCGTAATGTCCGCGAAGCCGGTCGTCGCCGCAGGAATCGTGAAGGTGCCCGTGTAATTGTCCTGCTGCTTATGGCGGTACATATACCACGCTGAGACCGCGAAGAAATCGTTGACCACTATTCGCGGCGCAGTCTCAAACTCGAAAGCGTTTCCAAGCTGGCGATGGACATGCTGTTTCCGATAAAGCGGCGCCAGTTCCTCGTTCGGCAGGTCGATGATGCGCATGTCCTGCTCATCAGCGAACGGGTGATTGAAACGCAGGATGAACGACTGCCAGAAATGGCTGCCGATCAAAACGTCGCCAAACCAACGGCCTTCGATCGCCTTGGCTCCGCGACCAGTGCCGATGTCGATGAAGTTGTCTGGCGATTCGATCTGTCCGCTCGGAATGCGGAAGACGCCGCCGATCGCGGTGCGGAAATTCAAACCCGTCGGCGACATTCTCGCCGAAGTATTGCCGCCAAAGCTGTCGAACAAAGAGTACTTGCCGCCGACATCAATGTCGCCGATGTGCGAGCGCGTCGTCGATTGCAGCGGGTCGGCAACGATGCCGAAGCGTGGATCGGTCAGAATTGTCTGAGCATCACGCAGCGAGAGTCGCGTAGGCGAAGCGAACGGTCCACCGAGCGTGATCGGATTGCCGGCTCCGAGGAACTGCGTGTAAAGAGCGCGGAACGCTGCGACTCGCGCTTCGATTGCCAGCTGGGCGTCGGTGCCGACGATCGGTACAAACGGCGACGTAATGTAAACTCCGCCGCGCGCGTTGTATGGGCCGCCAACTGGACCGACCGCGCCACCGGCAAACGCACGTGAGTTCGCGATCAACGCCTGCGCCGAGGCCTGGTTCGCCAGAAGTGCGGGGCAGGACGGTGATACACCAGGGTTCGCCTGACACGCTGCCAGTGATCCCTCGAGCGTCGCTGCAGCGGTGATGAACTGCGTATAAAGCGTCGTGTTCTGAGTGTTCGCCGCCGCTACCGCCAACGCTGGATTGAAGCCGAGGTTTCCGTTGGTGCCTGACGTATTGACATTGAAGAACGCGGACGTCTGCGTTTGAACGTAAGGAATCTGGACGCCGACCGAGAATTTCTTGGTGAGGCCTGCTTCGAAGACGAACGGAATAGCGGAAACATGGTCGCGCAGATTGACGACGGTGTTGCCCAGCGAGGCGTTCCAGGTCGGGAGGCCTGTCAGCTGCTGGATTCCAGTTTGAAGGGCGATGAGGTTGGGGAACTGTCTGACGCCGATGGTGTCGAGCGTGAAATCGATACCGAGTGGCTCCAGCGCACCATTAGGACGTCCCGGCGTATCCTTGCCGTAGCGCTCGTTGAGCCAGGTCCACTGACCCACAATTCTGAAGCGAAAAACTCCGGCGGGCAGCACCAGAGCATCGTCGCCTACACCCAGCACGCGCTGAGCGTTCGATGGGGTCGGGATGAGAGCCAGAAATGTCAAAGCAACAGCGGTAACGCAGACGAAAAGACGCCGCATAGAATCTCCACAGGGTGTGAAAACGCACGCGTGGCGTTCGTCTGAGCGATCGGACGTTCGCCGGCGGGGAGACGTTATCATTTGGATTCAGGGTTTGTCAACGATGTTTACTGAGGGTATTGTTCCACTCTGACACGCGCTGATTCGCCCGCGGCTCGGGTGGCGAAACCGGTAGACGCGAGGGACTTAAAATCCCTTGGGACAAACTCCCATGCGGGTTCGATCCCCGCCCCGAGCATGAATCTTTCCTGAGAAAACCAGCGACTCAGCAAGGACTGCCAGCTTTGAGCGCCGCAACCGCGATGAAGTTTGCACCGCGCCGCATCGAGCGTGTGCTACTCATCGTTAATCCCGCATCACGCCGCGCCGCGCGTATTCGCCAGCGCGCGGAGCGGGCGTTCGCCAAGGCAGGCGTCGCCTGCGATGTCATGCCGACTGAGGCTCCCGGTCACGCGACGACGCTCGCCCGCAATCACGCGCACAAGTACAGCGCTGTCTTCACCCTCGGCGGGGACGGCACGGTGATGGAAGTGCTGTCGGCTCTCGCGCATCAAGGGCCTCCCGTCGGCATCCTCGCCGGAGGAACGGCCAACGTCGTCGCTCGAACGCTCGGCATCCCGGTGAATCCGGCGCGCGCCATTCCGCTGCTGCTGTCCGGCGACGAGGCCCAGCTCGACCTTGGCCGTTTGGGTGACGGTCGCCGCTTCGCCATTGGCGTCGGCGTAGGTCTGGATGCGACGATGATCGCCGAGGCGCCCGCCCGGTTGAAGAAACGCCTCGGGTTCATGGCGTACGTCATTGGCGGGTACAAAGCAGTTCTTCGCAACCAGAAATTCGCGTTGCGGCTGACGGTCGATGGCCAGCTTTACGAGCGGCAGGCATCGGCGGTGTTGATCGCCAATTTTGGAGCTGTACTCAACAACCTGATCGCATTCGGCGACGGCATTCTGCACGACGACGGTTTGCTGACTGCCTGTGTGTTCTCGCCTGCAAACCTCTGGGACGCGTTTCGAATCCTTTGGCGGATGCTGCGCAAGGATTTTGGGGACGATCCGTGCATGTTCTACAAGTCGGGCCGGGATTTCCGGGTCGAGACCTCACCCGGCATGCCCTCTCAGGCTGACGGCGAGCTGCTAGAGGGTACTCCGCTCTCCGCGTCGGTCGATCCACTGGCCGGTACCTTGCTTATTCCAAAGCGGAAATAGACGTCGCAGACCACCCAAAGAGGGGGCTGCCAAGCTGACCAAATAGGATCCCGCCGTGGCAAGCCGAGTAGATCTAAATGTGACCGGAGAATATCTGGGAACCGCGCGAACGCGGCCGGGGGCAGGTGTAGTCCTCGGGACCTTCTTTTACATGTGGCTGCTGGTCGGACTGGTTCTTGGAACTGCCGTCCTCGTTGGCCCGGTGCGACTGATCACCGAAGGCATGGGTCGGGCGGGCTGGGAACAGAGCTCCCAGGACCATGTCCTGATAGTGGTCATCCTCCTCTACCTCGTTCTCTCTCTCCTTCTCACACGCTGGGTCGTCGGCGTGATGTTCAGGGCGCGCAGTCGCAACACCCGCTGGGGCATCGCTGCTGTACTGACCCTGCTTGCGGCGGGCACAGCGTGGGAGTGGTCGAATCCCGCCAAAATGCTCGCGGGCATCGCCGGCGGCGGCAATGGCGGCTCCTTCAACGTTGCCGGCGGCGCGCAGTTCATTTTCGGCGCTTATCCCGATGAGCCCAAGCTCGAGCAGCTCAAGAAGCAGGGCGTCACCTCGATAATCTCGCTACAGCACCCCGGTGTGGTGATCGAGCGTGAAGGCATCAGCGCCGAGAGGGATGCCGCGCAGAAACTGCATCTTGCGTTCATCCAGGCGCCGATGCTGCCCTGGGTGAGTGACAACGAAGCCTCACTCGAAAAGCTGCGGCTGATCGCCCGCACCGGCAAAGGCGTTTATTACGTCCACTGCGGGCTTGGCCGCGACCGCGTCAACGTCGCCAAGCGCGTCATCGAAGCTGAAGGTCAGAAGATCGGCCTCGGCAACGATATCAAGGCCGCGACCGGATTCGCCGATCGTCCGACCCCATTCGAGCGCGGATCGCTGGCGCATATCGATCACGGCAAGTGGCTGATCCCGTATCCCAACCAGTACGAGATGTTCGGCTTCGTGCTCGGCGGTCAGGCGGGTAGCGTGGTGTCGCTTCTCGACCCGGTCGATCCGCAGCAGGCCGCGTGGAACAGCCAGATGGAGAAGTTGTTCAAGGAGTACGCTATTCCGTTCACGATGCGCCCGCTGGCGGCCAATGATCGCGCGAAAGCGCTCGAAATCGCGAAGGAAGTCCAGCAGATGCCGGAGCCGGTGACGGTAATCGCGCCATTCACACCGATGGAGGATGGCAAGTCACTGCCACCGCTTGGCAACAGGAAGATCGATATCGGACCGGCGCTGACATTCCTCGCCGCGTACGGGCGCGTGGCACCTACATCGGTCGCTGCGAAGCCGTCGTGGCATTTGAATCACGCCGCCAAAGCCGGCACCGACACGACAGCGGGAACAATCGAGCGATAACGACCGTTGAGGGCGACAAAAAAGGCGAGCTTCTCAGCTCGCCTTTTTTCTTTTGTCGGTCCAGTTAGAACGGCAACTCTTCCTCTTCGCCACCAATCAGCACCGATTCAGGCGCTGACTTGTTCGACTCTTTCGCGTCGACCGCTGGTGATACGGACGCCGAACCCTTTGGCGGCCAGATAACCCCGTCACACGAACGGTTCTGGCACTTGTAGTCCGGGGCACGTGGGTTTCGCTTAGTGAGGCGATTATCCCACATGCGACCACCGCACTTGGGGCAGCTGACGATTTCCATGTCGGTCAGCGTTGATGCCGGCACCGGCGACGCCGTGGTAGCCCCCGAAGGCGCCGTCACCGGAGCCATGGCAAGCTTTCCGTAACGTCGATTGTAGGCGAGCTGCGGATCTTCGACGGGCTTCGCGTGCTTCCCATCGCCGTCCATCTCGACCCAGTTCTGCTCGTACGCGTAGAGCTCGTTGCCGACCCCAAAGCGAACGGCGGCGCGCTTGAACGCGTCGGTCGACGCCTGCTTGTAATCGCGACCGGTTCCGACGTCTTCGCGAATCACGCCAAGGATCTGGAGGCGCGCCTTGAAGGAGCACTGCGTTCCATCGCCGTCTTCCCCCGGAATCGGTGGCAGCAGGTCGAGCGTGAGATCCCATTCACCCGGGACCACTGCGTCGAGTCGCTCTCTGACGGTGTTTGCTTCTATATATGCGACAAACCGCGCGAAGAATTTGCCGTCGCGGGCAGTCACTTTCCCATCCTGTCGCCAGGAGATAGCACCAGTTGGAACAGGGGCGGACAACTTCGCCCAGACATCACTCTTTTCCGTGTAGGTATCCTGTCTTGCAATCATGCTCTCATCCATCCGTTGTTAGTCGCCATGTCTTCCGTGTCTAGTGAACTTCTGCACGTCCTTCACCGCACTGCACTGGGCGCCGTGCTCGCAATACCAGCCGTGCCGGTCGAAAAAAACGAGGTGATGAATTCGGGTGTGATCGAGGGTCTCCTCGACTCGAAATAGCTGGGTGACTGATGTCCCTTTTCCGCATAGCTGGGTGGGGTCCATCTCACGTACTTTCACCTTCCTCTGGACCTGCGCTTTTTCCTTCCGCCTACCGTTGAGGTTCCTCCTTACTGGTGGCAATGTAAACTCCTGTCCTGCCAAGACTTATGCGACGGGGCTTCGGCGCAGTTTCGGGTACCGTAAATTAGGTGTTTAAAGCGACAAAAGCAAGTTGATTCGGGCACAAGTTTCGCTCTCTCCCTTTGATCGGTTCCAACCGGTCACGGAGGCGGAGATGAGGCGGCTAGTGAAGGTCATATTGATTGTCGGCGCGGCGGCGGCGTGCACCAATCCGGTCGCACCTCCGCAGAAGTTCATGGGCGATCCCCCGGGGCGCATCGATCCATCGCCAAAACCGTCCGGCTTCCAGGTCAATCAGACGCCGATCAACCATCCATAATCAACCAGTCGACTCGGACGTGAGCCGAGTCAGCGGAGCACATATGGAACACGGCAGCGAATTCTTGCGGTCACAGGTCCGAAACGTTCTGCTTCAACACGGGACCTTTCTCAGGTCGCTCGAGGATCACGAGAGTCAGGCCGAGGACCCTCGATTTCGCGATCTGTGCGCGCGGCACATTCCTCACATGAGGCTGCACCAGCGGATGCTCGAGGAATACCAGTCGCAGCTCGGTGATGGCCCGGGCGTCGCGAGTCGCGTCGTCGGGAGCGCGATCGGCGTCGTCAAAGACCTCGCCGATGCCGCGGTCGCCAACGACTACAACCGCCTGATCGGTGACATCGTGATGGCTCGCCAATCCGAGGATTCGTTCAAGACCTTTCGCGAGGCCGGCAAGATGCTCGGCAATCGCACCCTGCAGGAGATCGGTGACATCGGCGAACGCCATCACGACGCATATGTGAAGGAGGCCAACCGCCTCGTGCAGCACATGTTCGTCGAGCGGGTTCAGGGTCTCGACGGCTTCCGCGAGGCGACGATCAACATGCAGCCGGATGTGACTCTTTAGTCACCCCGGCGAAGCCGCTGCGGGGCGCGAATTCCTCCGCGCCGCCCTGACACGCGCATTCCACCAACGCTAATTTCCGCGCATGAACGATGTCGTGTCGCTCGCTGCGGAGCTGCTCGCAATTCAATCGACGACGGGCAATGAGACCGCCGTCGTCGATTACGTATCGCGGTGGCTCGTCGCCCGCGGCTGGAATGTGACGCTCCAGGAAGTGTCTCGCGGTCGTGCGAACGTCTGGGGCTCACGTTCGACTACCGATGGCGTGACGTTCTCGACTCACCTCGACACCGTTCCGCCGTTCGTGCCGCCCCGTCTCGAGGGCACGCGACTCTTTGGACGCGGGTCGTCGGACGCGAAAGGGATTGCCGCGGCAATGCTCGTCGCCGCCGATCGTCTGGTAAACGACGGCGAGAAGCGTGTCGCTGTGCTCTTCGTCGTCGGCGAGGAAAAGGGTTCAGACGGCGCGCGCGCCGCCAACACTCTCAACGCTCACAGCCGATTCCTGATCAATGGCGAGCCAACGGAGAGCAAACTGGCCAGCGGCGCCAAAGGCTCGCTTCGAGCGACGATTCGGACGCGAGGTCGTGAAGCACACTCCGCGTATCCGCAGCTCGGCCAATCTGCGATCGAGCCGATGCTCGAGCTGTTGCCAACTCTGAAGAAGCTGCCGTTGCCATCGGATCCTTTGCTTGGCCAAACGACCGTCAACATTGGAACGATTCGTGGCGGTACCGAAGCCAACGTCATACCTGCGCACGCCGAAGCCGAGATAATGTTCCGGCTGGTCGGCGACGTTGAGCCAATCAAGAAGATGGTTCTCGACTGGGCGAAGGGTCGCGCCGATGTTGAGTGGGGCTCTCACATTCCCGCTCAGCGGTTTGCGACAGTGCCCGGCTTCGAGACGGGACCCGTCGCTTACACATCGGATATCCCCCTGCTCTCGAACTGGGGAGAGCCGCTGTTGTTCGGGCCGGGCTCGATTCACGTCGCACACACTCCCGACGAATACATCGACGTCGACGAGCTTCGTCGAAGCGTCGACACCTACGAAAGGTTAGCTCGCACTCTTCTCGCCCGATGACAAATCCGCCAATTCCCGGCAAACGGAAAAGCAAATGGCCAGTGGCCGTCCTCGGCGCAACCGGCGCCGTGGGGCAGATGTTCGTGCGCATGCTCGCCGATCATCCATGGTTCGAGATCACCGAGGTTGCCGCCTCGGAGCGCTCGGCGGGGAAGAAATATTCGGAGGCGACGCGCTGGCTCGAGGGTCCACCGCCCCCGCAAGCAGTACAGAACCGGCGCGTGATCGCATGTGATCCGGGAGTCGTCAGTGCGCCGATTGTGTTCTCCGCGCTCGATGCAGTCGCTGCCGGCGAGGTAGAGATGGCATTCGCCAAAGCGGGCAAGTTCGTTCTCAGCAATGCCAAGAACTACCGGATGGAGCCGGACGTACCGCTGGTGATTCCGGAAGTGAATGGAGATCATCTCGCGCTGATCGACTGTCAGCGTCAACGTCGCGGTTGGGATGGCGCGATCATCACCAACGCGAACTGCTCGGCGACCGTGGCCGCCGTCGCGCTCGCGCCGCTCCACCAACAGTACGGAATCAAGCAGCTATTCCTGTCCACGATGCAGGCGGTATCGGGCGCCGGATATCCTGGCGTTCCATCCCTCGACATCCTCGGAAACGTCATCCCGTACATCGCTGACGAAGAGCCGAAGCTCGAGCGCGAAATGCTGAAACTCCTCGGCACCTACGCTGACGGTGAAATCACCAGCGCCAACTTCAAAGTCAGCGCGCACACCAATCGCGTGCCGGTCGAGCACGGTCACACGATCTGCATGTCCATCGGCTTCGAGGACGTGCCAACGCCCGAGCAGGCGATGGAGACGATGCGCACGTGGCAGGGATTGGCGTCGACAAAGGACCTGCCCACTCGGCCGAAGAACCCGCTCGTTGTAACTGATGCGCCTGACCGGCCGCAACCAAAGCGCGATGTGAACGCCGGCAACGGCATGACGGTGACTGTCGGCCGAGTCCGTCGTGACGCCATTCTCGATTTGCGGATGGTTGCGCTCGGACACAACACCGTGCGCGGCGCGGCGGGTGGATCAGTGCTGAACGCCGAGTTGCTCGCAACGAACGGCGCGTTCGACTCTGTGTGATCGTCGTCAAGTTTGGGGGCACCTCGGTTGGTGATGCGGAGGCGATCGAGCGCACCGCGGCGATCGTCAACGGTCGTCTTGCTCGTCAGCCGGCAGTAGTCGTCTCAGCGCTCGGCGGTGCGACGAATGCGTTGCTGGCGATTGGCGAGCAATCGGCGAAGGGTCACCTGATCGGAGCTCTGCGCGGCGTCGAGACTCTGCGCGACCGCCATTTCAAGCAATGCGAGAAGCTGCTCGGCACGTCCGCAGAAGCTTCCGAAGTCGCCGCGGAGATGAGTGCGACGTTCGATGAATTGGCGAGCCTGGCGGAAGCGCTTTCGGTGCTCGGCCACGCGACGCCGCGGAGCTTCGACGCCATCGCGGCGTTTGGAGAGCAGCTCTCGTCGCACCTAGTTGCCGCATTCTTCAAGCTGCGTGGAATTCCCGCCGAGCATGTCGATGCGCGCGATGTATTTGTCACCGACGACAACTACATGAGCGCCGAGCCGCAGACAGACGCGATCGCTGAAGCTTCGCGCGATCTGGTGCTGCCACTCATCCAGGAAGGCAAGGTGCCGGTGATGGGCGGGTTCATCGGCAGAACGACTACTGGGATCACGACAACGCTCGGCAGAGGCGGCTCTGACTACAGCGCGTCGCTCCTGGGTGCGGCGTTGCACGCTGACGCGATCGAGATCTGGACCGACGTCGACGGAATGCTCACCGCAGATCCGCGAGTGGTAAAAGGATCGAAGCTGATCGAGCAGATCAGATTCGACGAAGCTTCGGAGCTGGCGTCCTTTGGCGCGAAGGTGTTGCATCCGAATACAATCGCACCTGCTGTGCGCCTGGGTATTCCCGTGTTCATCTATAACTCGCGCAATCCGACGGGGAAGGGAACGCGCATTACCTTCGACGCGCCGCGGCGGGCGGTGAGCGCGATTGCTGGGAAGGGCGGGATCACCCTCGTGAAAGTCGGAGCGGCGAAGATGCTTTTCGCCAAAGGGTTCCTGCGCAAAGTGTTCGATATCTTCGAGCGCAACGGAGTATCGGTCGATGTCGTCGCCACTTCAGAGGTGTCAGTATCGGTGACGGTGGATGATCCATCCGGCCTCGATTCGCTGGTTGTGGAGCTCGCTACCCTGGGCGACGTCTCAGTGGAGCGTGATCGCGCAATCGTGGCTGTAGTAGGTGCGGCGATCAGCGAGGAAGGTGCAGCGATGGGTCGCGCAATCGCCGCCCTCGACGGGATCAAGGTGCACATGCTGTCCCTCAGCGCGACTGGCATTAACCTCACCATCATCGTCGATGGCGATCAGCTGAACCCAGCGATGGAGCGACTGCACAACGCTTTCTTCGGCAGCGGAAAATGACGCGCACGCTGGCGATCATCGGTGACGGCAAGATGGGTCAGGCCATTCGGCAGCTCGCGCTCGACAAGGGCTGGCGAGTTAGCGCCATGATTGGTGAGCGCGAAAGCGCCGAAGGAGTTGGAATCAGCCGGCAATCACTCGGTGAGCCCGACGTGGCCGTGGAGTTCACTCAACCGAGTGCAGCAGTCGCCAACGCGACGGCGTGTTTGCGAGCGTCGGTGCCGGTGGTGATCGGCACTACTGGCTGGTACGAATCACTGCCGGAGATAAGCAGGGTGTCGAAGGAGACGGGAACGGCGCTGCTCTGGTCACCCAACTTCTCGCTCGGCGTCAACGTGATGATCGAGGTCGCGCGATATGCCGCGTCGCTGATGCGGAACCTCGAGGACTTCGACGCTCACATCATCGAGACGCATCACACGCGGAAGAAAGACGCACCGTCAGGAACGGCGATCGCGATTGCGAAGGCAGCCAGTGACGCGTTGGAGCGTCCGATTCCCACGACGAGCATCCGCACTGGCTCCGTGCCGGGCACCCACGAGCTGGTGTTCGACGGATCGTTTGAGCAGCTCTCGATCGTGCACGAGGCGCGCGATCGCAGAGTATTTGCGGAGGGAGCTCTGCGCGCCGCAGATTGGCTGGTCGGGAAGCAAGGCGTCTTTACGATGCGCGACGTGCTGCAGTTGGGGGCAGGCCAGCGTTGAAACCGGGCGGAGCGCCAATCGTAAGGTTGAACATGCGAAACGCGAAACTCCTCGTCTTCCTCGGTCTGATGGTGTTTGCGGTGGCCTGCAACGGCCCCGGTGATTCGGATGCGATCCCTCCTACGGTACCTGGCACCTACGTCTACGCCGGGAAAGGCTCGGTGTTCAAGAAAGCCTGGGAGTTCTCGGTGCGGCTCGATCTGACGGCCGACCGGCAGTTCACGATGACTCTCGATAAGGCCATCGACGGCAGTCGCGATGCGACCGAGACGACGCACGGCGCTTACGCGATCAAAGGCGACGAGATTCAGCTGCGGGTGGTCGGGAGGCGGACCGGCCCCGAGAAAGACATTCACAAGCTGCAGGTCAAAGGCGATTCACTGATCGCCAACGTCGGCTGGACTGGGGAGATCTTCCTCAAGGGCATTGGCGCCCCCAACGTCGTCTTCGTGAAGCAGCGCTCGTAGCGCTTCGAAGCTCGCTCTTCGCGGCGCCAGCCGCATACATTTAACAAATGACCTTGGCACGACTCGCCGGCTGCGGGACGGCGCTGGTGACTCCTTTCACGGAGGCGGGCGAAATCGACGAGCAATCGCTGCGCTCGTTCGTCGAATGGCAGATCACGAGCGGCGTGCACTTCGTCGTGCCGTGTGGCTCGACCGGCGAAGCGGCGACGATGACCGTCGCCGAGCATCGCAGGGTGGTCGAGATCACCGCCGATCAAACAGCGGGTCGAGTACCGGTGGTTGCGGGCGCGGCGTCGAACGACACCAAGAGAGCGATCTCGCTGTCGCGGGAAATGGAAGCGGCAGGTGCCACTCATCTCCTGCACGCATCTCCGATGTACAACAAGCCGCCGCAGCGGGGAATCGTAGCTCACTTTCGAGCGATCGCCGATGCGGTTTTGACACCGATCGTCATCTACAATGTGCCGGGCCGCACCGCAAGCAACATCGAGGCGGCGACGACCCTCGAGCTGGCCGAGCATCCAAACATCGTTGCGGTGAAGGAAGCCTCCGGCAATCTCGCGCAAATCAGCGAGATCATTCGGCACCGTCCCGCGACGCTTGCAGTTCTGTCGGGAGACGATCCAGTGACGCTGCAAGTGATGGCAGATGGCGGCGACGGCGTCGTTTCGGTGACTTCCAATGTGGCGCCGCGATTGGTGGCGCAGCTGACCGAGCTCTGTGCCGCGGGAGACTTCGATGCCGCCCGACAAGTTCATCACCAATTGGCTGAGTGGACGCGAGCTGCGTTCGTCGAGTCCAATCCGATACCAGTCAAGGCAGCGCTGGCGATGATGGGTCGCATCTCAAATGTCCTGCGACTGCCGCTGGTACCGTTGGCCGAAAAATACGAGACGACGGTACGTGCCGCGCTCGTCTCAGTAGGAGCGCTAGCCGATTGATGGCCGCCAGCGCGGCGGAGTTGGAAAAGCGGATCGACGCTTTGGCTGCAACTCCGACAGCCAAGACTCTACCGGAAGACACGCGCGACGTAGTAGCGACTCTTCTCGACGCACTGGAGAAGGGGGCAGTGCGCGCCGCAGCGAAGGATTCGGGCAGCGGTGAATGGCGAGCCGTGCCCTGGGTAAAGCGCGGAATTCTGCTCGGCTTCCGTGCCGGCGCGATCGTCGATATGTCGCTGGGCGGTTCTCGCGACGGTGTCGTGCTGGCCTTTTTCGATAAAGACACTTATCCGCCACGCGCCCTCGCGCGCGAAGACGGAGTTCGGGTGGTCCCGGGCGGGTCGAGCATTCGCCGAGGCGCATATGTCGCAGCGGGCGTAGTATGCATGCCGCCGATGTACATCAACGTCGGCGCCTACGTCGGCACCGGCTCCATGATCGACTCCCACGCTTTGGTCGGATCCTGCGCGCAGGTTGGCGAACGCGTGCACCTGAGCGCCGCCGCGCAGCTCGGCGGAGTGCTCGAGCCGATCAACGCGTCGCCGGTTGTGGTAGAAGACGACGTCGTGGTCGGTGGGAATTGCGGTATCTACGAAGGCACCGTCGTGCGCCGACGCGCGGTCATTGGCGCGGGCGTAGTTCTCACGCGCGGGACGCCGGTGTACGACCTGGAGCGCCAGACTATCCACCGAGCGGAAGGCGCGAAGCCACTCATCATTCCCGAGAACGCAGTCGTAGTCCCCGGCGCACGCGCGGTCAAAGATGAATGGGGTCGCCGCGAAGGTCTCTCGCTGCAGACGCCGGTGATCGTGAAGTATCGGGACGAAAAAACGGACGCGGCGACGGCGCTCGAATCTTGGCTGCGCTGAAAGTATCGGGCACCATCCGGGTGCCCGGCGACAAATCCATCTCGCATCGCGCGTTGATTTTGTCGACGCTCGCCAAAGGCGAATCGAGAATTCGCGGGATACTCGATTCCGAGGATGTTCACTCCACCGCGGGGGTTCTGCGCAGACTCGGAGCTAGGGTCCCGCCGTTATCGAACGACTTTCGTGTGAGCGGCAGCGGCATCCGCCGTCTGAAACAACCCAACGATGCGCTCGACTGCGGCAACAGCGGCACCACCACGCGACTGATGGCCGGAGTGGTGGCAGCGCATCCAGTATCCGCGCGATTCATCGGGGATGAGAGTCTGAGCCGTCGGCCGATGAAGCGAATCGCCGAGCCGCTTAGCTACATGGGCGCAAAATTCGACTTCGAGCGGGGCGACGGGCTCCCGATGACGGTGCATGGGATGGATCTGCGCAGTGTCGACTGGGACACAAAAGCGTCGAGCGCCCAGGTGAAGAGCGCGATTTTATTGGCCGGACTTGTTGCCGGTGTCGAAGTCAGAGTCGCAGAGAGAAGTCCGTCGCGGGATCACACCGAGCGGATGCTGCGATCGGCCGGTGTGGACGTCGAGGTCGATGGCAATCAGGTTTGCCTGCGACCGGCGTCGGTGCTGCGACCGCTCGACATCGAGGTGCCAGGCGATCCATCGTCGGCTGCCTTTTTCGTAGCACTCGCTGCACTAGCCACCGATGGCGAGCTGGTTTTAACAGATGTCTGTCTGAATCCAACGCGCAACGGTTTTATAGATGCGATGACGCGGATGGGCGCGAAGATCGACGTGCTCAACCAATCGGAATCCGGCGGCGAGATAATCGGCTCGCTGCGCATTCGACCGGGTCAGCTCGAGAACGCTGTCGTCGGCGGCGGTGACATCGGTGCAATCATCGACGAGCTGCCGCTGTTGGCGTGCGTTGCTGCTGGAGCCGGCATTGAGCTCGAGATCACCGGCGCTGAAGAGTTGCGCGTGAAGGAGAGCGATCGGATCGCCGTCGTGGTGCAGAATCTGAAAGGTGTCGGAGTCGATGCCGAGGAGCTGTCCGATGGATTGCGCGTCCACGCCTCACGTCGGCCGCTCGCGGGCAGCATCGATCCCCGCGGCGATCACAGAATCGCGATGGCGTTTGGAATTCTGTCAGCCGTGTCCGGCGGAAGAATCACGGTAAAGAATCCCGAGTGCGTGGCAGTTTCTTATCCCGGTTTCTGGCAAGACCTCCGCGCCGCGATCGCATGACTGGCAGCAGCTTCGTCATCGCCATCGATGGGCCTGCAGCTTCGGGCAAGTCTTCGACTGCGCAAATGGTCGCCGAGAAGCTCGGCTTCCTCCACATCGACTCCGGGTCGCTGTACAGGGCGGCGACCGCGGCTGCGCTTCGCGATCAGCGTGCGCGCGGTTGGTCGGAAGACGAGGTTCTGCAAGCCGCCCGCGGTGTCGAGCTTCGACCAGCGCGCACCTCGTTTTATCCGGTGTTGGATGGGCACGGGATCGAGGATGAGATCAGAGGGACCGAAGTCACGCGACAGGTCTCACGGGTCGCGCAAATGCCGCGGGTAAGGGAGTGGGTGAACGACGTGGTCCGCGCAGCGGCGGCGGGCCGGAACGTCGTCGTTGACGGTCGCGACATGGGCACCGTGGTTTTCCCCAACGCTGATCTCAAGATCTTCTTGGTCGCGGATTCACGGGAGCGTGCCGCCCGGCGTCTCAGGCAGCGGGGCACACCGACATCCGAGCAAATGATCGTCGACGAGACCAGGCTGATTGACGAGCGGGATGCGCGGGACGCCCGCCAGACCGTTCCAGCCGTTGATGCCGTTGTTATCGATACGACGCGCCTTACTCAGCAGGAGCAAGTGGAACGGATTGTGACTCTAGCGGAGAGGGGCAGGGCCTAACCTGCTTGTCCGCTTCCCAAACGCGGAGGACGTCAGTCGATGCGCCGTTTCACAGATCGCGCCGGATTGGACTGGAGCGCGTTCGAAACATCGCCGCCCGCTGGTATGCCTGATCGCCGGGTAAAGCCGGCGAGCATCACTGTCGCCTTCCGTTGCGACGACGGCAGTGAGATGGCGATGGACCTGCCCGTCGGCGCGCTCGAAGGTCTGAGCGACGAAGAGCTTATCCTTCTTCTGGCGAAGGGACTGAAGTAGCTGGTCGCTCCGAGTCATTTGGTTGACCGCGTCAGGTGAATCGCCTACATTTAAAGGCTTGATTCGAACGCATTCAACCCTTTAACCAGCAACATGATAGACTCCCGCGACAAAACTACAACTCAAACCGGCACGACCCTGACTGCGCGCGAGAAGCGTGATCTGCAGAAGGCGCAGCTGCGGCCGCTTGCCAACCTCAGACCCGAGCTCTACGACGAGGAAGATTACTCGCAGGACGAGCTCGAGAGCATGATGGAGATGTACAACGGGACGATGGCCTCGATCGAAGAAGGCGAGATCGTCAAATCCCGTGTGCTCGATATCCGCGACAACATGGTCGTGCTCGACATCGGCTTTAAGTCCGAGGGCACGATTCCGCTCGAAGAGTTCAAGGATCTTCCTGATCTCAAGGCGGGCGACGAAGTCGAAGTTCTCCTCGAGCACCTCGAGGACCAGGAAGGATCGGTCGTTCTCTCCAAGAAGAAAGCGGACTTCATGCGCGTGTGGGAACGCATCCGCGTCGCTTACGAGAACGACGAGCCGGTGCGCGGCACTCTCGTCAAGAAAATCAAGGGCGGCGTCGTCGTCGATCTGATGGGAGTCGATGCATTCCTCCCCGGATCGCAGATCGCGCTGCGTCGCGTTCCAAACGTCGACGAGCTGCTCGGCCAAACCTTCGACTTCAAGATCATCAAGCTCAATAAGCGTCGTCGCAACATCGTCGTCTCGCGCCGCGTCATCCTCGAGCAGGAGAGAGCGGGCAAGCGCGAGAAGCTGATGAAGGAGCTGCAGAAGGATCAGGTGCGCAAAGGAGTCGTCAAGAACATCACCGACTTCGGCGCATTCATCGACCTCGGCGGCGTCGACGGACTGCTCCACATCACTGACATGTCGTACGGTCGCATTCAGCATCCGTCCGAGATGGTTCACATCGGTCAGGAGCTGGAAGTCAAAGTGCTCGATATCGATTGGGATCGCGAGAGAATCTCGCTCGGTCTCAAGCAGCTCCAGAGCTACCCGTGGAAGGATGTCGCTGAGAAGTATCCGGTCGGCACGCGCGTGTCGGGCAAGGTTGTCTCGATCACCAACTACGGTGCGTTCATCGAGCTCGAGCCGGGCATTGAAGGCCTCGTGCACATCAGCGAGATGAGCTGGACGCGCAACGTTCGGCATCCGTCGAAACTGGTTTCGATCGGAGAGACGATCGAGGCAGTCGTGCTCAAGGTCGATCCGAACGAAGAGAAGATCTCCCTCGGCATGAAGCAGACGGAGCAGGATCCGTGGATGATGCTGCCGGAGAAATATCCGGTCGGCACGCGTCTGAACGGCAAGGTGCGCAACCTCACCAGCTTCGGCGCGTTCGTCGAGATCGAGCCGGGCATCGACGGTCTGATCCACATCTCCGACATGTCGTGGACGAAGCGCGTTCAGCACCCGTCGGAAGTGGTGAAGAAGGGAGACAGCGTTGATGTCGTGATTCTCAACGTTGATGCTGAGAACAAGCGCATCTCGCTTGGTCTCAAGCAGGCGACCGAGGATCCATGGCTCCGTATCGGCGAGACCTATCCGGTCGGTACCGAGCTCCGCGGCAAGGTCGTGCGCCTGATGGACAAGGGCGTCGTCTTCGATATCGGCAACGACATCGAGGGCTTCGTTCCGGTGAGCCAACTGAACTTCGGTCAGCCGGTCAACAGTCCGGCGGACATCGTTTACGAGACGATGAATCTCGATCTCAGAGTGCTGGAGGTCGATCCGATTCACCGTCGCATCGTGCTGGCAGTGACGGCAATCCCCGAGGATCAGCCGCCGCGTCCGGAGACGCCATCGAAGGTCATCCCGATGGAGTCCGACGATTACAACATGTCGGATCCGATTCCGACGCCGCCCGATTCGTACATCGAAGAGCCAGCTTAAAAAAAGCCCGCCGCTTGGCGGGCTTTTTTCTTTGACTGCGGACTAGTCCGAGTTCGGACTGGCCGTGCATCCGCCCTATCACTAGCGGTCTGAAGTAACTGGAACCGAGTTGCCAGTAGCACGGTTCCCTGTTGTCCGTTAACTACGGTGCGAAACCGTTCGAAGTAGCCTCCAGCCAAAAGCAAAAGCAAAAGCAAAAACAAAAACAAAGGCAACGGCACATAACCGTTGCCTTTTCTTTACGCCGGGGAGAAGGGTTAAATGCGCAGTTTACGGGGAACAGGCAACCGTGCTACTGAGAACACGGAACCCGTTACTTCAGATCGCCAGTAGTAGGGCGGATGCATGCCCAGTCCGAACTCGGACTGGCCAGTTGTAGGGCGGCCGCACGGCCAGTCCGGACTCGGACAGTCCGCAGTCGGTGATGTCGAAATCATTTCAGACGATGTCGTTTTTCTATCACTGTAAAATCTCGTAAACGCCTGCGTGCCAACAGGAAGGGAGAATCGTCCTAATACAGTAGAATCAGTTCAACATCTGTGATCAGGGTTCATGTCCGCTAACAATAACGGCGAAGCGCTTCTCGTTCTCGATACCAAGCTCATAGTGCGAGCCGCAAACCGTGCCTTCTACGGCATGTTTCGCCTGGCGCCGGAAGAGTGCATTGGACAAAAAGTCCACGAGCTCGGCGGACGCGCCTGGGATGAAAAACTGCGCGGTATGCTCGAATCGGTGCGGAGCGGCGAGCCGCAGTCCGATCACTTCGAGCTGATTCACGACGACAAAGAAGGCGGACGCGGAGTACTCTGGCTCAGCGCGCGACTCGTTCCCTCGGCGAGTCCTGGTGACGCGACGATTCTTCTGATGATCGAGGATCTCACCGCGGGTCGTCCAGTCGAAGAAACTCTCGCGGTAAAGACGCAGGAGCTGAACACCTTTGCTGATCTGGCGGGGCGCGGCGCACATGAGCTGAACAACTTGCTCACCGTGATCCGCATGAACGCTGATCTCCTCGAGATGGTGCTGCGCGACGCGAAGCAGTCAACGCAGGAAGCGGTCGACATCCGTCAGGCCGCGGAGCGTGCAGAAGCAATCACCAAGAAGCTGCTCCTGACATCGCGCCGGGTACTGCCGCAGCCTACAGGACTCGACCGCAAGAGCAACGTGATCCCACTGCCCGGATCGCCGCTCAAGGAATCACCCGAAGAGCGCCGCGAGCGGGAAATGGCGGAGGCGGAAGCCCGGGCGTTGCGCGAGCTGAAGCACGGTGAGCACACCGGTCGCGAGACAATCCTCCTCGTCGACGATGAGAAGGCGCTGCGGCGGCTGGCCAAGCGCGTTCTATCAGAAAGCGGATACCGCGTGCTCGAAGCATCCGATGGCGCGATGGCGTTGCGTGTCGCCGCGGAAGAAGTTGGTGAGATCGATCTCGTCGTCACCGACGTGGAGATGCCCAACCTCGGTGGTCGTGGGATGGTAGACGAGCTGCACGAGCTGAGCCCGGGCATGCGCGTGTTGTTCATGTCCGGCTACACCGACAACGAAATTCTGCGTCGGGGTATCCGCTCGTCAGAAATCGAATTCCTCCAGAAGCCGTTCACCGCCGAATCTCTGCGCGCCGCCGTGAAAGGCGTACTCGATAAGCCTTCGTCAAAAATCGCATGATGAAAAAAGCGAAGACGATGAAGTGGGAACGTCCCGCCAGAATCCTCGTCATCGATGATCAGGAGCAGAATATCCGTCTGCTCACGCGCATCCTCGAGAAAGACGGGTACGAGGAGGTACGGTCGACATCAAACTCGGCTGAGGCGCTTGGTATCTACAAAGAGTTCAAGCCCGATCTCGTGCTGCTCGACGTTCATATGCGCGAGAAAGATGGATTCGAAGTATTGCAGGAGATCGTCGCGCACAATGCAAACACCCACGTGCCGGTATTGATGATTACGGCGGACGACAGCGCCGCGGTAAAGCATCGCGCCCTCGCGCTGGGCGCGAAGGACTTCATCGGCAAGCCGTTTGATTCAGGCGAGGTATTGCTTCGTATTCGCAATCTGCTGGAGACACAGCTGCTCTATGAGCGGCTGCGCAATCAAAACGCGGATCTCGAGAAAAAAGTCGTCGAGCGAACGCGCGAATTGGAGCAATCACAGCTCGAGGTCCTGGAGAGACTCGCCGTAGCTGTCGAATTCCGCGACGATGACACTGGCAATCATACGAAGCGCGTGGCCGAGGTATCGGCGATGCTGGGGCAAACGATCGGGTTGGAAGCCCCAACCATCGAGCTCATTCGGCGCGCTGCGCCGCTGCACGACATCGGCAAGGTTGGCATCCCCGATAGCATTCTGCTCAAGGCAGGCCCGCTTACCGGCGAGGAATTCGAGCTGATGAAGATGCACACGGTCATCGGATCACGAATGCTCTCGAAGGGCCGCTCAGAGCTCGTTCGTTTCTCTCAGCGGATTGCGCGCAGTCACCACGAATGGTGGGACGGGTCGGGCTATCCGGACCGCGTATCGGGGCAGAGCATTCCGCTCGAAGCGCGGATCGTCGCTGTCGCGGACTTTCTCGACGCGTTAACCCATGAGCGTCCTTATCGTCCTGCGTGGGGAATTGATGAGACGCTGGCGGAGATCAGGCGCCGCTCGGGCAGCCACTTTGACCCAACCATCGTGAAGGCGCTCAACGAGGTCGACTGGCGAACCAACTCGGTGCTCGTAGCCTAGCCGACGCGGCGAGTTTCTTGCCTTAAACGCCTCCGGAGTTCATAAACTTCGGAGGCGTAATGCTTTGGACACCCGGAGGACGCAGCTCGAACCTCGAAGACAGGCGCTCGCTCGGCGGTGGTGGCGGTATGGGCCGAGGGCTTGGCATCGGTGGAACGGTCGTGGTGCTCGCCCTCAGTTTGCTATTCGGCCGCAATCTCTTCAACGATCTGGGAGTTCAACCGGCCGTCGGCGCCGGGAATGGCGCGCCGTTCACTGCAGCTGATTCAGCAGCTCAAGAGACTGAGGTGCAGTTCATCTCGTTTGTGCTCGATGACGTTCAGGGCACCTGGGCGAAGACGCTGCCCAATTACGGCGCGAGCTTTCACCCCGCGAAGCTGGTCCTCTTTAGAAATTCGACGACTTCCGGGTGTGGTGACGCGCAATCGGCGATGGGGCCGTTCTATTGTCCGGTGGATGAGCGCGTCTATCTGGATCTCGGATTCTTCGACGAGCTGAAGCAGCGCTTCGGCGCAGCGGGCGACTTCGCGCAGGCTTACGTTCTCGCCCACGAGCTCGGACATCACGTGCAGCACCTGATTGGCACCGATGCGCAAATAAGACGGCTACAGGAACAGCGGCCGGATGCTGCGAATCAGCTGTCAGTTCGTTTGGAACTACAGGCCGACTGCTACGCCGGTGTGTGGGCGCATTCGACCGATCAGCGGAAGCTATTGCAGCAGGGAGATATCGAAGAAGCTCTCAACGCGGCGTCGGCGGTCGGCGATGATCGCATCCAGCAGCAGGCGACCGGCCGCGTCAACGTCGATTCTTTCACTCACGGCTCCGCAGCGCAGCGCTCGGCTTCGTTCCGAAAGGGTTTCGATACTGGGGATCCCCGGTCGTGCGATATCTCCTCCTGACTGCTGCGGACTAGTCCGAGTCAGGACTGGCCGTGCGGCTGCCCTACAACTGGCGATCTGAAGTAACGGGTTGCGGGTGGCCGGTAGCACGGTTGCCTGTTCCCCGTAAACTGCGCAGTTAACCCTTCTGCCCGGAGTAAAGAAAAAGGCAACGGCTAGATGCCGTTGCCTTTGTTTTTGCCTTTACCCAGACGCTACTTCGAACGGTTTCGCACCGTAGTTAACGGACAACCGGCAACCGTGCTACCGGCAACTCGGATCCAGTTACTTCAGATCGCCAGTAGTAGGGCGGATGCATGGCCAGTCCGAACTCGGACTGGCCAGTTGTAGGGCGGCCGCACGGCCAGCTTTCCGATCTGAGTGGCCGGTGGCCGCACGGCCAGTCCGAACTCGGACTACTCCGCAGTCCTAGAGGTACCGACTCCGAAGGATCTCGCGATGGTGCAGCTCGTGCCCGGCGATGATGTAGGCGAGCGCGCGCACTGATACTTCGGCGTTGCTCGCAGTGCCGCGGCGCGACCAGGCCTCGTCGTCCAGGTGGCGGAAGAAGTTGAGGGTCGATCTGCGGACAGTCTCAAATTCGTCGGCCAGCTCCGACAACGGATAGGAGTTGAACGATGAGCCGCGCACGTAATCGTCCTGCTCGAAACCCGGCACCGGTGTCTTGTCACCACGCGCGAAGCGTAGCGCGCGATACGCGAAAATCTTTTCGGTATCGATCATATGTCCGATCATCTCGTTGACGCTCCACTTGTCTGGCGCGTAGCGATAAGTCGCGACTGATTCCGGCAGGCCGCGCAGCAGTGCGAGCGTCTCGCCGATCTGGCTGCTCAAGGTCGAAACGACATCGCCATCGGGAACGCGGTCGATGTACCTGCCATAGTACGCCAGGTATTCGTCCGTCGCCGGCCGGATGGCCCCGGGAGTTGCAACTGCGGTACTGGTCATAGCAGTCTCCTCGACCGAATGGTCTCCTTCGAAATAGAACTGGTGCGCACTCTTTGCGCTACGCCACGCATTTGCCCCGTTAGACACCCGCGCGTATCATGCGGATTCCGCGAACCAGTGTGAGGAATGGCAGAGCGACAAGATCCGTACATCTCACTCCGTAATCCAAATTTCCTTTGGTACGTCGCCAGCCTGGTGGCGTTGACACTAGGCACCATGATCCAGGCGACCGTCGTCGCGTGGCAGGTCTACGCGCTCACCAAGGATCCGCTCTCGCTTGGCCTTGTTGGCCTCGCCGAAGCACTGCCGTTCATCACCGCCGCTCTCTACGCCGGACATGTCGCCGACCGGTACGATCGCAAGCGCCTGTCGATGATCGCGCTCGCCGTGCAGCTTGCCTGCGGCGTCGCGCTCCTCGTGCTCACGATCAACGCGCGCCGATTCCTTGACGGAACCGTGCTGCCGATATACGGCGTGGTTTCCGTGAGCGGGCTCGCGCGCAGCTTCCTCCAACCAGCGCGCACAGCACTCGGCGCTGAGATAGTGCCGCGTGAGACCTACACGAATGCTATCACCTGGCGATCATCGCTCTGGCAATTCGCGGCCGTCGTCGGTCCCGCGTTGGGCGGAATGCTTTACGGCTTTTCCGGCCCACGCCTGTCCTACATCGTCGAAGTAATCCTTTGCGCGATCGCCGTTTTCCTCTGGACCAGGATCGCCTATCAACGAACGCCGGTCGAGGCCGAGGAGACGACCATTCGCGAGAATCTCACCGTCGGCATTCGCTTCCTGCTGAAGCAGCCCCAGCTGCTCGGCGCCCAGCTGCTCGATCTTTTCTCAGTGCTTTTTGGAGGCGCACCGGCGCTGCTTCCGATTTTCGCCTCGGAGATCCTGCACGTGGGTCCGCAGGGACTCGGCATTCTGCGCGCTGCCCCCGCAGCGGGCGCCGTCCTGATCTCGCTCCTGCTCGTTCATCGTCATCTGAAAAACGCCGGACCGACTTTGTTCGTCTGCGTGGCGCTGTTCGGTCTTTGCTGGATTCTCTTTGCGCTGTCGAGCTGGTTCTGGCTGTCGCTTGTCCTTCTCCTGATCAGCGGAATGGTCGACAACGTCAGCGTGGTAATCCGCTCGACGTTGTTGACGCTGCGGACGCCGCCGCAGCTGCTGGGAAGAGTCTCGGCAGTCAATCAGATCTTCATTGGGTCGTCGAACGAGATTGGCTCGTTCGAGTCGGGTGTCGCTGCCAAGCTGCTTGGGACGGTGCCTTCGGTGATTGTCGGGGGCGCGATTACCCTCGGCGTCGTCGGCGTTACCGCATGGGGGATTCCATCTCTCAGGAGGTTGGACGAGCTGGCCTGAGCTGGGCGGCATCAACGAAACTCGTTCTGTCGCCCCAGCGTACACGATGCAAAATTAGACTCCGTTCCCAAGCGTGTCGCGTGAGTCCACTCCACACTCTGGAGTCTCATGTTGCCTGTGTCGTCGATCGTTGATCCGCGAGACCGTGCGCCGTCGTCTGCCGTTCCTGGCTGGACGGCTGAATACGCCGTGCCCCTCGGCGGGCCCGGTCATTTGCTGCTGGCGACATTCGAGCAGGCCGCGGTCGGCATCGCTCACCTCACGCTCGACGAAGACTGGATCTCCGTCAATCAACGCTTTTGCGAGATCACTGGGTACACCCGTGAGGAGATCCTCAAGCTAAACGTCGAGGATCTCACGCACCCCGAGGATGTCGACCGCAGTCTCGAATTCCTTAGGCGCATTCGCTCCGGTGAGTTGCCCGAATACCGAATCGAAAAGCGATATGTCCGCAAAGACGCTCGCGTTATCTGGGTGAATCTCACGGTGTCGATCGTGCGGTCCGCGGCGCAGGAGCCTCTCTATCTGGTCGCCTTCATCGAAGACATCACCGAGCGACGCGAAGCGCAGACGGAGGCGAGTCGCA
>DASTGU010000065.1:0-7651 GCA_035718845.1 Gemmatimonadaceae bacterium
GCCGGATCCTCTGACTGGATCGCGACGCCGACAGTGTCGTGATACTCGATCATGCGCCAATAGTCCTGCGCCTTGATCGTGCGGATGAAGCCACGCGTCGCATTGATCTCGGCTGTCGTGAACAGCGTGGTTGGCGCGCTCTGCAATGCCTTCAGCAGGTTGTTCTCCGCTCGGATCGCGGTGTAGTAACCAGCCCAGGCACCACCGCCTGCAAAACTACCAGGATCGGGGTTGCCACCCAGTGTCTCCTGGACGAAACGTGGCTCGGAAGCGTCGATGCGGTAGACATCACGCGCCCAGATTCCTGCCTCGATTGCGTAGGCGAAAACGTTCGCCGATGCACGGTCCTGGCCCAGCACACCCGTCGCCAGTTGCTGAAGGGTGGTGGGGGTGAGTGAACCGCTCAACGCGTTCACCGTTGGCGCATCGATCGGATTCACAACGGGGTTGTCCCTGCACCCCGCGGCGACCAGAACGGCAGCGCCGAGAAGAAAAGTTGTATATCGCTTCATGTGAGATAGGCTCGCTTAGAAGGTGGCAGCAACGGATAGGAAGAACGTCTTCATTGGCGGATACGGAGTTACGTCCTGGAATCTTCCCAGCGCCTGGTTGCCGAAGTTCGAGACTTCGGGATCCAGACCCGTGTACTTCGTCCAGGTCGCGAGATTGCGTCCGCTCAGCTCTAGACGGGCGTTGTTCGCGCGCCCATGGAAGATCTGCTGCGAGAATGCCTGCGGCAGATCGTAAGAGAGCGTGAGCTCACGCAGTTTCACGAAGCCGGTGTTCTCGAGCCAGACATCGATGCCTTTGGCAAAATTCGACAGCTGTCTGTTAGCCAGCGCCGTGTCTTTCGCCAGGCCGCTGCCGTAGAAGTAGTCGTTGGTCAGGTTTACACCGAGGCCGCCTTTTCTCCAGTCGACGAGCGAAGAGAGTCTGAGCGGACCAAAGCTTAGGTCGTTGGTGAACCCCATCTCGTAATCAGGCGCCGAGTTGCCGACAAATGTGAGCACGCGGTTCGCCGACGGGCACGCCGTGCCCGCTGCGTTCAACGCTGTGCATCCATTGACTGCCTGGACGACGGTGATCAGTTGGCCCTGCGCGACAAACGCGTTGCCAAAGCGGCTACCGAACGATCCGGAAGGCGGAATGAAGCCCGGAACCGGCAGGCGCGTGACCTTACCCTTCGCGCTCGCGTACGTCGTTCCGGAGACCCACGAGAACCTGTCGGTCTGAATCGGCGTCATGTTGAGCTCGAGCTCAGTGCCGTGATTGACGATTTGGCCACCGTTGATGGTTTGCGTACTGAAACCAGTGGACGGTGCCAGTGATGCGGTAAGCAGCAGATTGTCGATTTGCTTTCTGAACTGCGTAGCGGAGAAGGTTGCCCGGCCGCCGAATAGCGTGAGGTCGATTCCGCCTTCGAGCTCACTGGCCGTCTCTGGCTTAACACCTGAAGCGCCCAAGGCAGTGGAGGCGCGATATCCAGTTACCCCTTCGTCGATGATGTTCGTGAGGAACGTGTACTTGCCGCTCGTAGGTTGATTGCCTGCGCGGCCATAGGCGATACGGAGCTTCGTCTCGTCGATCTTGAAGAAGCCCGGAACGCGATATGACCCAGAGAACTTCGGATAAGCGTAATACTTCTTTGGATCGCCGTTGTTGCTGGTCCGCTCACCGTTGACACCAGCGGTAAGCAGCAGCCGCTCGCCCATCGTCAGGAATTCTTCCTGGCCGAAGATCGACTGCGATTTCACGATATCTTGCGACTCAGTCGTGAAGATCTGCGTCGCCGAGGCGACGTTGGTAACGCCGGGGAAGATGCCACGACCGGTGTTATCAATGATGTCGACGTTGCGACGCACCTGACCAATACCCGCCGAAGTGGTTGCCGTGAACATGTCACGAATCAAACGATGCGTGAAGTTCGCGCCGAGGGTGCCGTTGAAGATTGTGCCGTTGCCCAGCACGATCGTTCCGGGATTCGCGTTGACCTGCTCGATGTAAGCAGTCGCCGGCGAAATGATCTTGGAGTGATCGTTGTATGAATCGACACCGCCACTCACGTTGAAATCGAGTGTCTGTCGCTCGTGGGCGATCAGGTTGTACGTGGCGTTACCGCTCGCGAGCAGACGGAACACATCCTCGGGAGTTTTGATCAGCTCTGTGTTCTGGAAGGGATTGTTGAAGTTGACCACTGCCAATCCCTGCGGATACGTGCCATCGGGCCGCTTCTGCAGGTCGATGAAAGACGGCGTCTGCGAGAACGTCGTGTAAGGATTGATGCCGGTGTTGTCGTTTCCGCTAACGCCACGCTCGGTCAGCGAGTGAATGACCTCGGTGTTCGCACGCAGGTTCAGGCGACCACCGACCTTCTGGCCCAGGTTCACGCGCAATGACTGCTTGTTGTAGTTGTCGTTCAACTGCAAACCGCCATCGTGCTGAACCAAACCGGAGACGAAATAGTTGGTGCCGCCCGCGGTAGCGCCACGCATCGATCCAATCGTCTGATAGTTGAACGGATGCTCGCCGTAGAGCTCTTGCTCGTAGTCGTGGCACTTGGTGGTTGCGGCGTTGTAAGCGGCGATGTCCGCCGCGATGGCCGCCGGATCAGTATCACCGGTCCAATCGGCGTACTCCTGGCCGGATCCGAAGCAACGCTCACCGATCTTGTTCGCAATCCTCGCCGTTCCAAATCGCTGGGTGAGATCGAGCTGCGTCCTGCCGGCGACGCCCTGCTTGGTGGTGATGACGATTACACCGTTGGTGCCGCGGGACCCGTAGATCGAGCTCGCCGACGGCCCTTTCAACACCTGGATGCTCTCGATGTCATTCGGGTTGATGTCGGCGGTGCGGTTGACGCGCTGGTCCTGCGAAGATGGGAAGTTGCCGCCGCCCGCCTCGGTGATCGCGTTCAATCCGTTCGCGATCTGCGAGTTGTCGACGATTACGCCGTCGATGACGTAGAGCGGGAGGAAGCTGGCGTTGATCGTGGACACGCCGCGGATCTGGACCTGCACGCCACCACCCGGCGCACCGGAGTTTTGGGTGATTTGTGCACCAGGGATCTTGCCCTGCATCGCATAGTCGATCGTCTGAGCCGGTGCGCGATTCAGCTTCTCGCCGGTGACGACCGTTACTGCGTTTGCAGCGTTCGCACTCGATACGGTGGTCGCCGTGCCGGTGATGACTTGCGTCTCGAGCTGCAAGACGTCACGCGCGAGAGTAATGTCGGCCTGGCTATCGCCTGACGGAACGGCGATAGTCTTCTGCACGTAACCAATGCGACGGACACGCAGTGTGGCCGGTCCTGCCGGCACCGTCACAGTGTATCTGCCCTGATCATCGGTGTACGTCCCGACGGACGTTCCGACGACGTTAACGCTTGCCGCGACGAGCGGCTCGTTGCTGCCTTCGACAGTGACGCGACCAGTTACGGTGCGCGTTTGCGCGAAAGCGCTGACGCTGACAAATGCCAGCAACAGCAATGTCAAAACGGACGAGCTAATTCTTTTCATGCCTGTCTCCAGTTGACGGGTGAGGCTTGTCGCACAGGCGCAACAAGCCCGGCGGAGTAGTAGGGACTCCGCGAACGGGTGGTACTGGGTCGCAACTATTTAGGGCTCAGCCTCTAGGGTGTCAAGACATCAACCCCTATCGACATTCCACCGCCGGTGGATGCATTGCTCAGAACGACGAAGCCCCGGCTCTGCACCGGGGCTTCGAAACATTCATGTAAGGTTTAAGGCTTTACGGTGTTTTCGGCGCCGCCGGCGTCGCCGGAGGTGTCGTGCCCGGGGCAGTCCCCGCAGGCGCCGTCCGCGCCCCGAAATCGACCGTCGGCGCGACCTCGGTGCCTGGAGCCGCCTCGTAGTAGGTCCGCGCCTTCGCTCCCGTCACCTTCGCCGTTATCGCCTGGGGGAATCGCCGAATGTAGGTGTTGTACGTCTGGACTGCCTGGTTGTAATCACTGCGCGCCGTCGCGATGCGATTCTCGGTGCCGGCCAATTCATCCTGGAGGCGCAGGAAGCTCTGGTCCGCCTTGAGCTGCGGATACGCCTCCGCCACTGCGATCAAGCGACCGAGTGCGCCAGTGAGTGCGGCATTGGCGGTCGCCATCTGAGCAGGATCACCGCCCTGGATCGCGCCCTGCAAACCGGCCCGCGCCTGCGCGACCTGAGTGAACACTGCCTCTTCGTGTTGGGCGTAGCCCTTAACGGTATTCACCAGATTCGGCACCAGATCCGCTCTGCGCTGCAGCTGCACCGAGATCTGCTGCTTCGCCTGCTGCGCATTTTCATCATACGTCTGAATCTGATTGTACCCGCATCCCGACAGGATCAACACCGCCGGGGCGAGACCAAACACGAAACGACGAATCATTTCCTTACCCTCTAAGTGAAATTGGAAAACACTGCGCATGCGCGCGTAAATCTACCCCTTGAATTCGTTCAGGTACCCGACGAGCCGCTCCATCGCCGCCAGATAACCATCGAGAATGCTCGCCGCGTCGTCACGCGCGATCTTCTCCGTCCCACGCACGTGTCTGATGACTCTCACGAACGGATCCGGTGAGAATCCGGCGCGCTGCGCCAGCGTGCGTGTGAGCTCCTCGTAGTCCTGCGAAGGCGCCTGCCCCTGTAGTCGCGAGATTCCGCGAAACACCACCATCAAGGTGCTGAGACTCTGCTCCAGCACTTCCAGCTGCCGCTTGCCGTCATTTCCGGCGCCCATCGTCGCCTGACGCAAACGGAGCAGCTTGCCCATCGTCTGATGCTCGACCTGCAGTCGCAGATCCGCCGGCGACACGCTGATTCCGTCGAAGGGCGACTCGCCAAACAACACCCGGTGCCGCTCCAGAATGTCGGCGTATTCCATCGGGAAAACGTCGGACGAAGATCTCCACTCGCGCATCGTAAAGGTCATCGGGGGTGGATTGCCATCTTCTCCCCACGCGCGCGACACCGCCGCCACCGCGCGCAATCGCTCGAGCGGCAGCGAGTCAACGATCACCAGCACGTTGTAGTCGGACTTCCCCGCCTTGTGCTCGCCGGCTACCGCCGATCCGAACAACACGACCGAGCGAAGCCCATCGCCATACGCGAGCTGCAGTTGCTTCACCAATTCGTCGAGTTTCATCATAGTTCCTCAGTGCCTTCCCGCCTCCCACCTTCCCACCTTCCCGCCTCCCAGCTCCCGCCTCCCGCCTCTCGCCTCTCGCCTCTCGCCTCTCGCAATCACCAGCTCGATCCACCACCACCGCCAGAGAACCCGCCGCCGCCGCCGAAGCCGCCAAAACCTCCGCCTCCACCACCAAATCCTCCGCCGCCCCAGCCGCCACCCCCACCTCCCCATCCGCCACGACCAAAGCCGCCCATCGGAATGATGATTGGGATGCATCCAGGGCCACATCCCCCGCGACCACGCCGGCGCAGATTGCTGAGGATGACCACAATGACGATGAAGATTACGAAGAGCGCCGCCGGCGAGATGCCACCACCGCCACTCGGATATTGAATCGCCGGCTGAGTCTCCACCGGAGTCTGCGCCACCAGCGCCGTGTCGAGCGTGAAGTTGTACGCCCTCGCGAACTCCTGCGCCGTGCGCAGCGTAACTATCTCGAGTCCGGTGCTGTAATCACCAGCTCGAAACGCGGGTGTGCCCTCGCGACAATAGTCAGCAACCTTCGCGTCGTTGAGGATGCCTTCGGCGCCGCTGCCAGTCGACACGAAACAATGCCCGCGACCGTCCTTGCTGGTCTCCTTTGGAACGAGGAGAATCACTACACCCGCGTTGCGATTCGGATCGCCCGGGTTACCCGCCTTGCCGACTTTCCACTGTCTGCCGATCTGCAGACTCACTTCCTGCGGATCGCGCGTGCCGATGTCCGACATCGTGACTACCGCGATCTCTCCTGGCGACTTCGTGCGCACATCCTGAGCGATTTGCTCCATGTGCGCGATCGCGTCCGGTGTCAGGACGTGCGCGAAATCATTCACCAGCCCCGTTGGGGCGGGAATTTGGATTCCAGTTTGAAGTATTAAGAGCCAGGCCGCTCGCAGCACGGCGTTGTACGCCGCCGAGGAAAAACCAATCAGAGCCGAAGTAAGTATCTACTCTCCCTTGATTTCATAGGTAAGCAGGACGTGATTTAGCGGATGCGTGCATTCCACGTCAACTACCCCGTCACTGCTTTTGCGCTCGCGCTGTCGCTCGCGTGCGCACCAACTGGAAACAAGAGCAGCGAAACTGCAACGACTCGTACCGATACTGCGCGTGTCGCCAAAGCTCCGCCCGACTCCAATATTACGCGCGCCGACCTCGCCAGGATTCAGGGCAGCCCTTCCGCGCCCCTCTGGGTTATCGAGGTCAGCGACTTCCAGTGCCCATACTGCAAGCAGTGGCACGACCAGACCTACAGCGCATTTCTCGACCAATACGTGAAGACCGGTAAAGTTCGCCTCGCGTACGTCAACTTCCCCCTCGGCATCCATCCGCACGCATTTCCCGCGGCCGAAGCGGCGATGTGCGCCGGGGTGCAGAACAAGTTCTGGGTGATGCACGATTCGCTCTTCGCATCGCAGGGACGCTGGGAGACGAGCTCCGACCCAAGCGCAGTTTTCGATTCGCTGGCGCGCGCAACCGGCGTCGACATCAATCGCTGGCGTGACTGCGTGAAGTCGGGGAAGATGAAGCCGCTCATCCAGGCTGATCACGATCGCGCGCAGCAAGCCGGCGTCGGCGCGACACCCAGCTTCATGATCGGCGATCAGCTGATCACCGGCGCGCAGCCGCTGAGCGACATGCAGCGCGTCATCGACTCCGCGCTCGTCAAGAGCAAGAAGACGACACCGTAAGCGCTGCGGTGAACCCCGCGCTGCGAATTCCCTACGCGATCGCGGGACGCATTGCCGATGCGTTCACCGCAATCGTTCCAGCGGGTGAATCGAAGTTTCGTCGCGGCCTCAGCGCGCGCCGCGGGCTGATCGAGCGCTATCGCCACTGGGCATCGACTCAACGCGATTCGTCGCGCCCGTTAGTCTGGTTCCATGCTCCTTCCGTCGGCGAAGGCTTGCAGGCACTGCCAGTCATCGAACTCCTCAGCCAACGCCGCCGCGACGTCCAGATCGCCTACACTTTTTATTCGCCCAGTGCGGAGAAATTCGCGCGGTCGGTAAAAGCGGATTTCAGTGACTATCTGCCCTTCGATCGCTTCGATCACGCCCGAGAGATTGTCCACGCGCTTCGTCCCAGCACGCTGATCTTCAGCAAGCTCGACATCTGGCCGGCACTCACCGAAGCAGCGTCGATGCAACGAGTCAAAATTGGCGTGATCAGCGCAACACTCGCCGAAGGCTCGGGGCGACGCGGACTCTTCGCCCGCGCACTCCTCGCCGATGCGTATGCCGCGCTCGACCGCGTCGGCGCCATCGACGAGGACGATGCCGAACGTCTGCGCCAGCAAGGCGTCCAAAAGGATCGAATCACCGTCACCGGCGACACCCGCTACGATCAGGTCTGGGCCCGCGCGCAAAGACCGTCGCCGTCACTGGTGCAGTCACTTCGGTCTTCGCGCCCCACCCTCGTCGCTGGATCGACGTGGCCCTCCGACGAAGAGCATCTCCTGCCGGCCTGGCTGCGCATTCGCGAAAAG
>DASTGU010000066.1:0-3787 GCA_035718845.1 Gemmatimonadaceae bacterium
GTACCAGGCGCTGAAGTCTTCCGATCGTTTGGTGAGTTTTCTATCGTCGGCCATGGAGCGAGAGGCGGGAGGCGGTAGGAGGGAGGCGGTAGGGTAAAGTGGAGCTGAAGATCTTCCGTGAGTGCTATAACGAGTTTAGAAACGTATCCAGTGCCACCTGCTGCTCGGAGCCATCTGCAAGTCTTTTGACGGTCACGTTGCCGCTGGCGAAGTCGTCTCGCCGAAGCAACACCACGTTTGCGACACCGGAAGTGGAAGCGGCCTTGAGCTGCTTGGCCAACGTCTGGGCTTTGAGCGCGTACTCGACGCTGCGCGATTTTGCCCGAAGCTGGCCGGCGACTTTCATCACGTCGGGCAGCATCGAGTCGTCATCGGCGGCGACCCAGTACTCGGTACCAAGCGTCGGTGTCGGCAACAGGTCGCGGGCGCGCAGCAGCTCGGTGAGCACGACATCTCCCATCCCGAATCCGAGCGCCGGCAAATCGACGCCTCCGATGTTGGACAGCAAATCGTCGTAACGACCACCTCCGCAAATCGCGCGAAATTCGCCTTTGGCGTCGAACAGCTCGAATACGATGCCTGTATAGTAAGCGAGCCCGCGCACAATCGAGAGGTCGAAATCGATCCATTCTCCGGCGCCGAGCGCATCGACGAAGTTCATGTACTCGCGGAGGCGAGTGATCGACTCCATCACCGAGCGCGAATTCCTGAATTCGGCGGCGATGGCGTTGAGGTCGGTCGATCGCTCGAGCACGCTCTCGATACCGCGCGCTGCATTCTTGTCGGAGACGGCCTTCTCCACTTTTTCGCGAGTGACGTCGTGAGGCTCGCGGCCGAGCTTGTCGATGGCAGCGAAAACAGCGGGCATCTCGTCGGCTTTGACACCGACTTCGTGCAGAATGGCGGTGAGCAGCCGGCGGTCGGAGATGCGGGCACGTACATCGCTCGCCGTCAAACCTGTCGCGCGCATGATCTCGACCGCGACTGCCAATAGCTCCGCATCGGCGGCGACTGACGCTTCGCCGATGATGTCGACGTTGAGCTGGAAGTGCTCGCGCAATCTTCCCTTCTGCTGGCGCTCGTAGCGAAAGAGCTGCGGGATCGAAAACCAGCGAATGGGTTTACGCATCGCGTTGGCTTTTGCAGCCACCATGCGCGCGAGCGTCGGTGTCATTTCAGGGCGCAGCGCGACCTGGCGATCGCCTTTGTCGGTGAAAGCATAGAGCTGCCCGACGATTTCGTCGCCGCTTTTCTTCGTGTAGAGATCGAGGGGCTCGAGCGGAGGGCCATCATATTCGACGAACCCATATCGCCGCGCGACATCACGCCACAGCGAGGTGAGATAGTTGCGCGTGGCGAGTTGTTCGGGATAGAAGTCGCGAAATCCGGGTAACGCCCCCTGTGCCATTGAGGAAAGCTACGCGGCCACCGGAGACACCTGCAAGCGTGACATCACGTCACCAACCGTATGAAAAGAGCCAGTGACGAGCAGTGTCCCGCAGCGCCTTTGCGCGCGCACGAGCGCGGCGTCGAGGTCCGGCTCGAGCTCGGCCGCGATGTTGTGGCCCACCGCATACGCATGCGCTTCGCTTGCATTCCAGCGGCGCTCGACCGGCGCCGACGGCGCGTTGGTTATGACGAGCCTGTCGACGACGGGGCCGAGCGCATCGATGATGCCGCGCCAATCCTTGTCTCCGAGCACGGCGAGCAGCGCACAGCGCGGGTGGGGCGGATCGATGACCACCAGATTATCGGCGATCGTCTGCGCGCCAGCCGGGTTGTGAGCAACGTCGAAAATAAACTTGTCGCGACGTTGGAAGCGTCCGGGGAGAAAAACGCTCTGGAGCGCCAGGGTCATTTCCTCCAGGGCAGGCACATAGCGGTCGCCGAGCGCGGCAACGGTCGCGATGGCAGTGGCCGTATTCCGAGCCTGGTAGGCGCCGATCAGCGGGGTGGTGACGGCAGCCTGCCGATCGCCGAGCCGGAAGCGGAAGGAGGTGCCGAGCGCCGTCACAGCGACCTCACTGACCGAATAGTCGCCATCGATGAAGGAGATCGGGCTCGCGTGCGCGTCGGTCGCGCAGCGGACGAGGAAGTCGCGGATATGCGGCTCGGGCTCGCCGATCACCGCCGGCGTCTGCGCCTTGAAGATCCCGGCTTTCTCACGCGCGATGTCCTGCAGCGTCGGGCCGAGGAGGTCGGTATGGTCGAGACCAATCGAGGTGACCGTGGCAACTTTGGGTAGCAGCACGTTCGTCGAGTCCAGTCGACCACCGAGCCCGGTCTCGATGACAGCGATGTCGACATTCTGCTTTGCCAGCCAGTCAAACGCGAGCGCCGTGGTCACCTCGAAGAATGTTGCACCGAGCTCCTCAGCGGCGCCGATCCAGCGCTCGAGGAATGCAAGGACGTCGGCTTCGGAAATCGGCGTTCCGTCGACGGTAATTCGCTCGCGAAAGTCGATCAGGTGTGGCGAGGTATAGCGGCCGACACGCAGGCCGCGCCAACGCAGCAGCGCCTCACAAGTTGCAACGACACTGCCCTTTCCGTTGGTGCCGGCGACGTGAATCGCAGCCAGCTTTTTGTGCGGCGAGCCGAGGCGAGCGAGAAGCTCGTTGGTGCGCTCGAGTCCAGGTTTGATGCCGCCAGTCGTGCGGGCGAAAAGAGATTCAATCGCCTCGCGGTAAGTCGTCAGGAGGTCGTCCACCCTGCCGCTGCTGGCTTCCCCGTCATGTGGCGCAGCAACTGTCCGACGGTGCGTTTGAGCTCGGCGCGCGGAACCACAGAGTCGACGATGCCGTGCTCGAGCAGAAACTCCGCGGTTTGAAATCCCTCCGGCAGCTCCTGGCCGATGGTCTGCTTGATCACGCGCGGCCCTGCGAATCCGATGACGGCGCCGGGCTCGGCGAGGATTGCATCGCCGAGCATCGAGTAGCTGGCGCTGACGCCACCGGTGGTCGGGTTGGTGAGAATCGACACATACGGAATGCGACGCTCGGCGAGCTGCGAAAGAATCGCCGCGGCTTTCGCCATTTGCATGAGAGAGAGCACGCCTTCCTGCATCCGCGCGCCGCCGGAAGCGCTGATGACGATGAGCGGATACTTGCGCTCGATCGCGAGTTGACCCAAACGCGCCAGCTTCTCGCCGACCACGGAGCCCATCGAGCCGCCCATGAAGGCGAAGTCCATCACCGCGAGTCCGACGGGCATTCCATCCAGCTGCCCAGTGAAGGTTAGGATTGCATCGCCTTCGCCGGCGTTGGTCGTCGACTTTTTGAGGCGCGCGGGATAATCAGGGAAGCCAAGTGGATCGGCGGAGCGCAGCTCGATCTCGGTTTCTTCGATGGTGCCGTCGTCGAGAAGGAGATTGGCGTACTCGGTCGCGCGAATCCGGCGATGGTGTCCGCACTGCATGCAGACGTTGAGATTCCGCACAAACTTTTCGCGCAGATCGGTATGCCCGCACTGGTCGCATTTTTCCCAGGCGTCAGGCGGGATCTCCAGTTTTTCGTGGCGCGGAAGACGCGGCTTCTTCTCTTTGCGGAACCAGGCCATGCGCGGAATTTAGCTGAGCGCTGCTAAGTTCGCACGTGGCAAGGCGATAGGACCGCGGCTCATCCAGCGACTGCGATCCTTATCGCAGCTTTGAGATCGCTGCGGGTCAGTCGGGCGAGGGCATCCTCTGCTGCACCCGCTCGCTTACACGCGGCGAGCCCGTCAGCCCGCGGTCGCTTGCGCTCCGTCGCGGGCACCCAGCCGGTCTCTTGCTACGCGAGAGGGTGCTGCA
>DASTGU010000067.1:0-12588 GCA_035718845.1 Gemmatimonadaceae bacterium
ATCGTCGCCGGTGTGCTCGAGGATGTAAGAGCTGCCGATGTTCGAGGTCATGATGATGACCGTGTTTCTGAAATCGACAGTTCTTCCCTGCGAATCAGTCAGCCGGCCGTCGTCGAGGATCTGCAGCAGAATGTTGAAGACGTCGGGATGTGCCTTCTCGATTTCATCGAATAGCACTACGGAGTAGGGTCGGCGCCGAATCGCTTCGGTGAGCTGACCACCCTCTTCGAATCCGACGTAGCCCGGGGGAGCGCCGATCAACCGCGCGACGGCGTGCTTCTCCATGTATTCCGACATGTCGATGCGAACCATCGCGTGCTCGTTGTCGAACAGGAATTCGGCGAGAGCGCGCGCGGTCTCGGTCTTACCGACACCAGTCGGTCCGAGGAAAATGAAGGAGCCGATTGGGCGATTTGGATCCTGAAGACCAGCGCGCGAGCGGCGCACCGCGTTGGCTACGGCCGCGACGGCTTCTTCCTGCCCGATCACGCGCTGCGCCAGCTCGTTCTCCAGCTTGGTCAATCGCTCACGCTCGCCTTCCATCATCTTCGCGACGGGGATACCGGTCCACTTGGACACGATCTCGGCGACGTCCTCTGCGGTGACCTCCTCTTTGAGGAAGCGTGCTCCCCCGCCCTGCCTGCTTGCGAGCTTTTGCTCCGCCTCCTTCATCTGCCGCTCGAGCTGCGGAATCTGCCCGTAGGTGATCTCCGCCGCTTTCTGCAGGTCACCGGCGCGTGTCGCGCGCTCTGCCTCAGTGCGCGCCTGCTCGATCTGTTGGGTGATCTTCCCGACAGCGCCGAGCGTTTCTTTCTCCTGCTGCCACTGCGCCTTCATCCCCGCCGATTTTTCGCGAAGCTCGGCGAGGTCGCGCTCTAGCGCACTCAGGCGCTCGCGTGACGCTTTGTCTTTTTCCTTTTGCAGTGCCTGGCGCTCGATCTCGAGCTGCGTGATGCGCCGCTCCACTTCATCGATCTCCTGCGGCATCGAATCGATCTCGATGCGCAGGCGAGATGCGGCCTCGTCGATCAGATCGATTGCCTTGTCAGGCAGGAAGCGATCGCCGATGTAGCGATTGGAGAGAGTCGCCGCGGCGACGATGGCGCCGTCGGTGATGCGTACTCCGTGATGAGATTCGTAGCGCTCCTTGAGTCCACGCAGGATCGCAATGGTGCTCTCTACGGTGGGCTCGCCGACGTAGACTGGCTGGAAGCGGCGCTCGAGTGCGGCGTCTTTTTCGATGTTCTTCCGATATTCATCGAGCGTTGTCGCGCCGACGACACGCAGCTCACCGCGCGCCAGCATTGGCTTCAGCATGTTCCCGGCATCCATCGAGCCTTCTGCCTTGCCAGCGCCGACGATAGTGTGCAGCTCGTCGATGAAGACGATGAACTTGCCTTCGCCTTCAGTGATTTCTTTGAGCACGGCCTTCAGTCGCTCTTCGAATTCACCGCGGAATTTCGCGCCGGCGATGAGCGCGCCGAGGTCGAGTGAGACGAGTCGCTTATTTCTCAGACCTTCAGGGACGTCGCCGTTGGCGATGCGCTGCGCGAGGCCCTCGGCGATGGCGGTCTTGCCGACGCCCGGCTCACCGATGAGCACCGGATTGTTTTTGGTACGACGTGAAAGAACCTGGACGACGCGCCGAATCTCTTCGTCGCGTCCGATGACGGGATCCAGCTTTCCTTTGCGCGCGGCCTCGGTCAAATCGCGAGTGTAACGCTGCAGCGCCTGGTACTGGTTCTCGGGCGTCTGATCAGTGACACGATGTGAGCCACGCACCTGTTCCAGCGCGGCGAGCAAAGCGTCGTGCGCGGCGCCGACGCTGGTGAGGAGCGTTCTGCTTTCGGTGCCTTTTACATCGGAGAGCGCCAGCAGGAAGTGCTCTGTCGAAACAAAGTCATCGCCGAGACTGCGCGCATCGGCCTCTGCTTTATCGAAGACCTGGTTGATTTCGCGTGACAAGGTCGGCTGCGCATTGGACTGCTTCGGATAACGCGCCATCTCACGGCCGACTGCTTCACGGAGCTGCGCGACACTGACGCCGAGCTTCTGGAGTACGGGCACCACGATTCCTTCGTCCTGATCCAACAGCGCCAGCAGCAGGTGCAGATCGTAGACGAGAGGATTGCCGGTGCGCCGCGCGAGATCCACGGCCTCATTCAGCGCTTCGGTTGCTTTGACGGTAAGTCGGTCGGGATTGATCATGGTTTCTCGGAGGCGGTTCAACGGCGGCAAAAAGCGCAATGCAGGTGCCGCATAAAACCCGCCAAGTTGGCGCAGATCACATCCCAAAAAGAAACGCGCTCCGGCATTTCTGCCAGAGCGCGCGTGCGAAAATGGCTGACTATTGTTTCCTGACGATCATCTTCTTCACGAGCACCTTTCCGTCAACTTCGAGGCGGAAGAGGTAGATGCCGGAAGCAACGTCTTCTCCAGACTGTGAGTATTTCCCGTCCCAGTACGCGAGGTACGAACCGCACGTCAACAACTGATTTTCAAGCGACTCGCCACCAGCGGCATTCCCCACCCCGCCCTGCAACACCGGCACCGCGACTTGCTGAGCCAGCAAGTTGTACACTTTCAGAGTGACGCGGTATTGGCGCCCCGGATCCGCGCATCCCTGCGCATCTCCAATTACGAACGGAATGTGGGTGTCTTGAATGACCGGGTTTGGGTAATTCTGATTCAACTGCAACCCGGCGCCTTGTCCTCCGGGGTTTTGGGTCTGAATACCCTGAGCCGCCGAACGACTTGGCATGAACGCGCCGATAACGAGCACCAACAACAGCGCCCGACACAGCTGCTTCATGTTGTCTCCAACTGACGAAAAAGGGTCTCTAGACGCTAACTCCTACAAAGGTGGACATGTGTTCTCTGGCGCGAACTTACGAGTGCGTAGCCCGGGTGTCAAGCAAAACACCAGGGGTTTCCTTTAGTACCCTCCCATCTCCACGCCGTTCGGTAATCCCGCGCCGGTCACAAAACTCGAGGAAAGGGATCAGAAACTTGCGCGATGATCCCAACACATCCCGAAGCTGAGCCGGCGCATACACCTGCCCGGGCTTCAGCGTTTCCTTGAGCTGTGCAATCATGGTATCGAGCGCCATCCGGTCGTAATAGCGATCTCGCTCCACCTGAACGATTCGCCCCTGCCGCTCCAACATGCGGAGTAAAGCAGGTACCGAGCTGCCGTAGCGCGAGACCAGCTCTCCGACGCTAGGCGGCTCCTGTTCGCCAGCGCAAATATCATGCGCCAGATGGTCGGTAGCTTCGACATCGCGCGCCGTCGGCGATGGTGTCCAGCCAACGCGGCGCAGGAGAGGACCTGTCGATTCAATTTCATTGGACCGTTCCAGGCCGGAAATCGCGACGTCCGCGAGCTCCTCGTTGACGTGCAGGCTCTCACGAACTGTTCGCGTCGGCACGCCAAGAGCCAATGGAGATTTTATCTCGAATTCAGCGACGATTCTTCTAACGCTTGCCATAACTTGTTCGACAACTTCGGGCAGAAAAAGGTTGTGCGTCGCGGCGTAAACCCCACTTCGTGCAATCAGCGCACCAACCTCTGCCGGCGCACAACCGACTCGAATCGGAATGTCCCTTCTCTGCAACCCATGCGTTGCCTCCGCCTCGACGATGTAGCGGAGACGTACCGCAGGGTCGCTCACGAGAAGCTCGAGTCGATCGCCCCATGCCGGCAGTCGTCGGCGACGCGCATAAGGATCGATGACAACACCGCCGCCAATCGTGCGCAATGGCGCCGGCAGTCGGAGCACGAAACGATCGCCGCCGCGCACTACGATCGGCGCATCCGTGACGATGCGCGCCAGGGCGTCGCCGGTGCCACGCTGCACCGCGCCGCGTGTGAGCTGCGCTCCGACTTCCGTCGCACCGGCGTGCAAACGCAAACGCGTCCTCGGCGTCAACGCTTCGGCGGATACGCGATCGATCCGCACCACTGCCTCGAACAACGACGTCGGCTCCCAGCGCTCGTCACGCACGAGCACAGCGCCTCGCGGCGCGTCGCTCACATCGATGCCGGCCAGCGCGACTGCTGCGCGCGAGCCCGGCTCAATACGGGAGGCGCTCTTGCCATGCTGCTCCAAACGACGCACACGTGACGCGCGTTTTGCGGGCAGGATGAACACTGGCGCGTCGACGTCCAGCTCTCCGCTCCAAACCGTGCCGGTAACGACGGTGCCGGTGCCCTTGATACTGAAGCAACGGTCGATCGGAAGACGAAAGACATCGCCGGCTCGACGTTTTGCAACACTCTCGAGCAAGCGCGACAAGGTCGAGCGAACGTCGTCAATGCCGGCGCCACTGCGCGTGGAGCAAATCATGATTGTCGGCGCAGGCAGCTGCTTCTGGGTGAACAGCCTCAATACGTCCTGCTGCACCATCGCAATCCAATCCGCGTCGACCAGATCCGATTTGGTGATCGCCACGGCGATGCGCGGAATGTCCAGGAGCTGCAGGATCGAAAGGTGCTCGACGGTCTGCGGCATCACGCCTTCGTCGGCCGCCACGACGAGCAGTCCAAGGTCGATACCGCTTGCACCCACTACCATGCTGCGCACGAAGTCTTCGTGGCCGGGAACATCGATCACGCCGACGGTTCCGACGCCATCGAGCGCGAGGGATGCGAAGCCGAGGTCGATGGTGATGCCGCGACGTTTCTCTTCAGGAAGGCGATCGGTGTCGATGCCGGTGAGCGCCTTGACGAGCGCGGTTTTGCCGTGGTCGATGTGACCGGCGGTGCCGATGATCACGCTGCGCTCCAGCGTTCGTGCTCCCACACTGCGAACGCGCGAAGCGGCCGATCATCGCCCACGTGCGCGCCGATGAACTCGCGCAGCAGTCGTTGGTGCGAACGGCCTTCGTTTTCACCAATCTCGTTCGCCGCCGCGTCGACTCTTAGAGTTTCCACCGTCACCTCCGCCTCCAGCCAACCGCGAATCGCGCGTCGGGCAGTGGCCGGAATGCGGCGACCTATTGGCGCGAGTCTGCTGCAGGAGGGACAGACAATTCCTCCCGCTGCATGAGAGAACGTCGCGTCGTCGGAGTCCCGAAGCGGCGTGTGACATAGTGCGCAGCTCGCTAGCTCCGGCGTGAAGCCGAGCACTGAGATGATCCGCCAGCAACCGGCGAGGCCGTCCTCGACGGTCTTCCCTGGCGACGATTGCGTCAGCAAGTCCAGACTGTCGGCGACGGTCTCGTAGAGGAGTGGGTTCGCTTCCTCCCCGCCGAAGCGCAACGCCAACTCGGTGATCGCGGCCGCGGCGGTGAATCGGCCAATGTCGAAGGCCAGCTCACTGCGCGCGCGTGAGAGCTCGAACGACGAGAGATTGTGCAGCTCGCGATTCGGCTTGATGTAAATCTGCGCGGTTCCTTCTGCAAACAGGTCGAGAGCCGACCCGTATCGACCGCGGGATTTCCGCGCACCACGCGCGAGCACAGACTGCACGCCGGCTTCGCGAGTCAGCAGCCGGATTATGCGTGAGCTTTCGAGATAGTCAAACGCGTGGAGGACGATCGCGTCGGTGACCAGCAGCGACATTCAGAGAATGTAACACGCGGTACGAACCGGCTGCACGTCAGAAGATCGAGTCTGCTCTGCCCCCGATCAGGATCGTCCTGCGAGGTGCGGCAAAGTGCAGCACGTCCTCATACCGTCTATTGAGCAGATTCTCGACGCGCGCAGTCAAAGTCAGTTTGGTCGAGCGCCTCAGCAGGGGTAGCTCGCCGGAGACATCGACCTTGGTGTAGCCTGGCAGCGAAACTCGCGGCGACGGGAACTGCGAGAAGTCGAGATCAGGGCGCTGACCGACGTACGCTGCGGTCGTACCGAAGTTGAATCCATTCGCGTCGAAATACGACAAGCCAATCGTACCGGAGTGACTTGGTCGGCGCAGCAGAGCGTCGCCGACCTGGTCAGCACCCTGATAATTGGCATCCACCGCATCGACGCGCGGGTTCACCACAGTGTAGCTGGCGTCGCCGCGCCAGTGTGCGGCGATGAGCACCTGCAGCTCGCCCTCATATCCGTTGGACACCGCTGCGTTGAGGTTCGCGTAGCTGCCTTTGAAATCGGGCGGTCCACCGTTCACATACTGGATGAGATCCGCAAAGCGCTGCGCAAAATAGCTCGCGCTAAAGCGGAGAACGTCCCCCGGGACCGCGCCGACGACGCCGATTTCGGCGGAATGAATTCGCTCGGGCTTGAGACCCGGACTACCGACGGTGTAGAGCGTGGGACGCAGCTCGTTGAACGCGGGTGCATTGAAAGCACTGTTGAGCGATGCACGCACGCGCAGCCCCGAGAGGATGCCGAGGTTACCCCCCACGCGATAAGTGGCGTATCGAGCGTATTCGGAATTGTCGTCTACTCTGCCGCTGAGCGTGAACGCCAAGCGATCGGTTGGATTGCCGAGCAGCTCGGCGTAGTACGCGGCGTTGTGGCGGCTGGCGTCAAACGCGTCGGTCTGTGCCGTAGCAGCCCCTACCGGTCCAGAGCGGGTGGCACTGTTCTCGTGCTCCTGCTCGAACGCGCCGCCCAATGTCAGAGCGCTGTTCTGAGGAAGGAACAATGCGAGCCGACCTTCGACATTCCGACGATAACCGCGCGAGCGAAGCGCGGAGTGCTCGGTCGCCGTCGCTCCAAACGGCACCGCAATGTCTTCGCTCAGATCATAGACGTCGTTGCTGCCGGCGAGAAACCGCGCCTGCGCGCGCGAGCCGATATTGCGGTTTGCATCGAGGCCAACGGTGAGCCGGTGCTGAACACGGTACGAGTTCGTATCGACCGGCTGACCGGTGAAATCCGTCGGATAATGAAATTCGGCGGTCGTGTACCGTGCAGAAATCCTGGCCTGGCCGATATCGCCACGACCAAATCCAACCGAGCTGCTGAGAGTACCATTCCTGTACTCGTTATTGAACGGCAGGATTCCGTCGGTGGAGTGATGGCCCGCACCAATCGAATAGCTCGCAAGATCGGTCGCCCCCAACGTGCTTCCGTCCACATCAATCGTGTTGTAGGTCCCACCACGCGCGGAGAGCGATGCAGATCGGTGGGCAGCGCCGCGGCGGGTGAAGATTTGAACGACGCCACTCACTGCGTCGGCGCCGTACAATACGCTGGTTGGACCACGCACGATCTCGATGCGATCGATGTTGTCGGTCGTGAGATGACTGAAGTCGAATGCGCCGCCCGCCGAGTTCACGGCGACCCCGTCGATCAGAACCTTGGTGTATCGGCTTTCTCCGCCGCGTAGAAAGAGCGAGGTGACTGAACCGAATGAGCCACTCTGCACGACCTGAGCGCCGGGAACCTCCCGAAGAGCGTCGGACACTCTAGTCACTCCGCGCGCGCGAAGGTCCTCGCCGGAGAGCACCGTCACGGCTTGCGACAGCGCGTCTGTTCGTCTCGGTAGGGTCGATGCTGAAACAACGACTGGTTCGAGCGTAGTAGTGTCGGCGTTCTGCGCGCCGGCGCCAGCGGTGGAGATGCTGATCGCGCCGATTATCGATATGAGTCTCCAATTCATGGCTCAGTTCTCTATATGAGTTTTCATGTTCGAAGAGGCCGACGCAGAGGAACCAGCGCCGGTGCGCCAATAGCCGGGTCGCGAGTGACGACCACCGGCCATCCGTAAATCGCCTCGAGTCGCTCGGCCTTCATGACATCGCCGGGAGCGCCACTGACTGCGACCTTGCCGTGATTCAGCAGCACGATGTTGTCCGCAAACCGCGCGAGCAGGTTGAGCTGATGGCTCACCAGCAGCACGGCGAGGCCGCTGCGCGCGAGCGACGCCAGCAGCTCGAAAATCGCCATCTCATGTGCGACGTCGAGAAAAGTCGTGGGCTCATCTAGCACCAGCGCGGGTGCGCGCTGCGCGAGAGCTCTCGCGATGCGAACGCGCTGCCATTCACCGCCTGACAGCGCGTCCGTCGTTCGATCTGCGAGCTCGGCGACGCCCGACTGATCGAGCGCCTCGTCCACAGCTTGCTGGTCTGACGCATCTGGCGAACGCCAAAGTCCGAGATGCGGGAAGCGGCCGAGCCCGACGTAATCGCGAACGCGCATCGGAAAGGTCGTCTCTTCCCGCTGCGGCACGACTGCCATTTTCAGCGCGAGCTCATTTGGCGTCATCTGGCGCGTATCAATTGTGTCGATCGCTGTGCTGCCGCTGTTGATCTCGACGCGACCAAGTAGCGCGCGTACGATAGTGCTCTTCCCTGAGCCGTTTGGGCCGGCAAGCGCGGTGATCTGGCTCATGGGACCCGCGAAGCTGACACCGTCGACAGCATTCGCCCGCGCGCCGGGATACGAGACAACCAGATTCTCGACGGCGATCATGACGCGCGTCGCAGCTGGACGAGGAAAAACGGTACGCCGAGCAATGCGGTGATGGCGCCAAGGGGCAGCTCGATTGGCGAGGCGACGGTGCGTGCAGCGAGATCAGCTGCGACTACGAGTGTGCCGCCGATCAAGCCAGCGGCGAGAATGAGCGGGCGGTGGGCGCGGAGGCCCATTGCTCGCGCAATGTGGGGCACCACCAACCCAACGAAACCGACCAGGCCGGCAGCCGCGACGGTGGCAGCCGCGAGTATGGCGGCAAGAATGAAGGCACGTCGACCGGCGCGTTCGGCGTCGACCCCCAACGAGACCGCGGTGTCTTCGCCGAGGGCAAGCACGTCGATCTCTCGCGCCCAATAGATCACCGCGCCGCCGACAAAGAGCACGCTACCCGCAAGCCAGGCCACCCTCGACCAGGTTGCGTCGGTCGCGGAGCCCATCATCCACCACAGCGCCCCGCGAATGCGATTCGGCTCCGCACTGGCGAGTGCAACCATGATCACCGCGTTGGCAAACGCGCCGACGATGACGCCCGCGATGAGCAGCGTGCGCAGGTCACCGCGCCCCGCGCGCCCACCGGTGCGGCCCACCGCGAGGGTGACAAGAACAGCGATGATACTGCCGGCAAAAGCGGCGACCATGATGCTCGCTTCACCACTGGCGCCGAGCGCAAATGCGATGACAGCTCCAACTGCTGCACCACCTGATACACCAAGCAGATACGGCTCGGCTAATGGGTTTCGGAGAGTGCCCTGCAACATCGCGCCGCTCGCACCGAGGCCCGCACCGACGAGGGCACCGAGAATGACTCGTGGCAGGCGGAGATCGCGGACGATGGCGATCGCGGTCGGATCGCCGTGACCTCGCAACGCATCAATCACCGAAGCGATCGGAACCGATACTGGCCCGACGGCGATCGCTACCATCGCGGTCGCCAACAACACGAGGGCGAGACCGAGCCAGTAGGAACTTCGGAAAGTCCTCACTTCATGACTTCCGGATGAATGAGTCTGGCCAGCGAGACGGCGGCTTCGCCGAGCCGCACCGCTGGCCGCGCGACCAGCATCGTATCGACGACGAGGACTTTCTTCTCGCGCGCCGCGCGTACGATTTTCCACCGTGCGTCCGCTGCAATCGCCCGGGCTCCAACGGGACCCGCGAGAATGAAATCGGGATCGCGACGCGCCACGTCCTCGAGCGTGATCTCACCGGAGGGCCCGTGGATGTCGCGATACACATTCGTCGCGCCCGCAATGTTCACGAGCTCGTCCATGAAGCTGCCGCTGCCGACCGTAATCAGCGGCGCGTCCCAGATGTGCCAGAAGACCTTCGGTCGGCTCACTCCGCGCGTGGCCATTTCGACTCTTCGCAAGGTGCGTTGAACCGAATCGCGCACGGTTGCAGCGCGCACGGTGTCGTGCAGAATCGCACCGAGCAGCATCGTCGTGCGAGCGAAATCGGCGATGTGATCGTTCTTTAGCGAGAGCGTGTTGACTCCGGCGGCGGTCAGTCGCGCCGCCGCCGCGCGATTGTCCTGACTTGCATAGAGCACGACGAGATCCGGTCGCGCACCGAGGATTGCCTCAACGTTCGGGTTGATTCCGTTGCCGAGGTCGGGTACGAGTCGCGCGGAGTCCGGCCACAGGTCGAAGGTCGTGCGACCGATCAGCCGGGGTCCGGCGCCGAGGGCGAAAAAAGTCTCCGTCGTCGCCGGATTGAGTGAGACGACGCGAGACGGCGCAGCCACCGGTACCCGAATCGGATCGCCAAAATCGTCGTGCTGCACGGATGTCGTCTGTTCGCTCCGCTTGCATCCAGAGAGCGTTGCTGCGACGACGAAAAGCCAAATTGGACCAGCGCGCAAAAACAAAACGGACACTCCTCCCAGAGGAATGCCCGCAACGAGCACGCGTCAACGACGCCTGACCGCCACCAGGACCTCCCCCGAGGTTCTGCAACGTGGCGCGGACGAGAGTCGTCTCCTGGCTCCGGGCCGCCAGACTCACCTTCCCAGCTGAAAATCAGCCAGTGGTGTTACGAGTCGGCGTTCAACTGCCCGATACAGTGGCGGGGCCGCACCGGCATTCAACCGGTTTCCGTGGCTCCCGTCCGCGATCGATTGTGATGGCGAAGCTATCTACGTCGCAACGCCTGCGCAAGCGCGACAACCATCGCACCGCCAATCACCAGTGTAATCGCGAGCAAGTATCGCGGATCGACGGTGCGAGTAGATGGCGGCGGCGGCAGATCGATTATGGCGACCGAGTTTTCCGGCATGTCATTGGCCAGAAAGCGCCGATAGTTGCGCTCGTCGACAGTCACCGGATCGACTTCCTTGATATGAGGCCCGCTCACGTTTCCGGTTTTGTCTTCGATCAGAATTTCGTAGACCTCGGTCGCTTTTTCGAGCGGAAGTTTGAGCGGGAACGACTTTGCCGGCAGTGAATACGAGAACGAAAGCTGTTTGATCCCCGGCGCGAGAGGAGCGAACACGCTCACGACGCCATCCTTGAACGTGACGGCCTGAGCGGAGATGTCACCCTGGCCGACACGAAAATCGGCCGCATCCGAGGCGATGTGCGTCGCCCAGGTTGCGTTCGTCGGATTGTCTCCCGCCGCAACTCGCGTGACTGAAGAGTCGTTCGAGAGATCGAACACTTCGACCACCGACCGCCGTGCATTCGCGTCCGCAGCAGATACAACGACGTGATGCCCGCGCAAACTCAGCGGCACGTGCCCGGATGTCGTGTCGAACACCGCGATCTCGCCATCGTCCCCGCTCACTTTCCCTTCCGCCAACGGCGGAGTGAAATAGGCGATGCCGTCGTAGAACGCGGACACGAAGTAGACCGCGTCCGCGCTTCCGGTGCGTTCGTATTTGAAGGCGTAGTGCCCTGCTGCGTCGGAGCGCACAGAGTCGAGCGGACCGGCGCGATCAGGGCCGACGCGGTGCAAGACCACCCAAGCGCCGCTCACAGGATCCATGTGCTTCGATCCCGGACGAACGATTCGCCCGGAAACCTGTTGCGGTGCTGAGGGGAGCGTGACCTGCAGGAGAAGCAGGCCCGCCAGACTACATATTGAACTTCCCAAAATCTTCGGGACGCAGGTTCTCGAGATACTCCTTCAGCTGCTCGGCGGACATCTCGTCCGACGTTTCAGCGAGGGTCTCGGGTGTAGTCTGACCGTCTTCGAGCAGGAGCGCAGTGAGAAGACTCTCCTGCGCGTAGATTGGCGCCTCGAATCTCAGCGCGATCGCGATGCTATCCGACGGACGAGCATCGATGTGCACCGCTCCCGAGTCGCGCGCGATGTGGAGCTCGGCATAGAAGGTCCGATTCTCCACCTTCGTGATGTTGACCCGCCGCAGCTTGCCGCCCATGCCGATGATGAGGTTCTTGCAGAGGTCGTGGGTCAGCGGACGCTCTCGTTTCAGCTTGTTCATCTCGATGACGATCGACTCCGCCTCGGGTTGGCCGATCCAGATGGGCAGCAGTCTGGCGCCGCCCTTCTCCTGCAGGATCACAACGTAGGAGTTGGTCGATCGGTCAAGGCCGAGCCGCATCACTTCGACTTCGACTAGCTGCATGAAAACAAGATAACGTTGTGTCCCGAAAGTGGAAAAGCTGACCGTGAGCGACGGTCAGCTTTTATACACTCTCGCCAGCGGCGGGTTACTTGGTCTCGACGGCCTTTTTGAGTTCCGATACCCTGTCGAGGCGCTCCCAAGTGAACAACGTGCCTTTGCCATTCTTCTTCGGCTCTCGACCGAAGTGACCATAGGCGGACGTTGCGCTGTAGATCGGCTTGCGCAGATCGAGGGCCTCGATGATTGCCTTCGGCGTCAGGTTGAACACCTTCCTGATCGCCTTCATGATCGACGTTTCAGGAACCGTGTTGGTGCCGAAGGTATCGACGTTCACTGACACGGGCTCGGCGACACCGATCGCGTACGCGACCTGCACTTCGCAGCGGCGTGCCAGCTTGGCACCGACGATGTTCTTAGCCACCCACCGCGCCGCGTAGCAGGCGGAGCGATCGACCTTCGACGGGTCTTTGCCGCTGAACGCGCCGCCGCCGTGGCGCCCCATTCCGCCGTAGGTATCGACGATAATCTTGCGCCCGGTGAGTCCGGCATCACCCTGTGGTCCGCCAATTACGAAGCGACCGGTCGGGTTGATGTGATACTTGATGTTCTTGTCACGCAGCTCTTTCGGGATCAC
>DASTGU010000068.1:0-10964 GCA_035718845.1 Gemmatimonadaceae bacterium
TCCGCAAACAATCATCGAGGAATTCGCTGTATGAGCGTTACCCGCAGAGAGACAAAAGAAACTTCCATTCGGGTGGAGCTGCGCCCTGGTGGAAGCAACAGCAGGATCGAGACGGGAAACCGCTTTCTCGATCACATGCTGACCGCGTTCAGCCGCTACTCACAGCTGGCGCTCAACATCACTGCGACGGGTGACCTCAGGCATCATCTGATCGAGGACGTCGCGCTCACGCTCGGCCGCGCGGTGAAAGACATCATCCCGGCAGGCGCGGCACGCTACGGCAATCGCGTGGTGCCGATGGACGACGCGCTCGTGCAGGTCGCCGTAGATATCGGTGGCCGTCCGTTTTACGAGGGTCCGCTGCCGAGCAGACTCTACGACCATTGGATGCGATCGTTCAGCAATGAAGCTGGCGCCACGATTCACATTCTGGTTCTACGGGGCAGCGATCGGCACCACATCGTGGAAGCCGCGTTCAAGGCGCTGGGACTGGCGCTGCGTGATGCGCTGCGCGACACAGGCGACACCGTCAGCACGAAGGGCTCCATCTCGCTGAGGGTCGAGTGATGCTCACCCAGCGAATCATCGCCTGTCTGGACGTCAAAGACGGACGCGTCGTGAAAGGAACCCGCTTCGTCAACCTCCGCGACGCAGGCGATCCGGTGGCGCTCGCGTCGCTCTACGAGGCGCAAGGCGCCGACGAGATCGTGTATCTCGACATCTCGGCGACCGATGAAGGCCGCCGTACGCTGCTCGATCTCGTGAGCCGCACCGCCGAGCGATTGTTCATCCCGCTCACCGTCGGAGGGGGGATGCGTAGTGTCGACGACATCGCCAGCGCACTGCGCGCGGGCGCCGACAAGACGGCGGTCAACTCTGCAGCCGTCCGCCGCCCGGAGCTGCTGAGCGAGGCGTCGGAGCGATTCGGGTCTCAGTGCGTGGTGGCGAGCATCGACGCTCGGCGCCAAGTGGCGAGCGATCGATGGGAGGTATATGTCAACGGCGGCAGAGAAGCCACCGGACTGGATGCGGTCGAGTGGGCAGCTCGGTGTGCCGACCTCGGCGCGGGCGAGATCCTGTTGACGAGCATCGATCGCGACGGTGCTCGCTCGGGTTACGACATCGAGCTGCTGTCGCGAGTGGCCGCTGTCGTCAACGTTCCGCTCGTTGCATCGGGCGGGGCCGGATCGGCGCGGGATGTTGTCGACGCTTTTGCGCGAGGCGGCGCCGATGCCGCCCTGCTCGCCGGAATCCTTCACGACGGAACTACCGACATCCTGAGCGTGAAAGGAGCGCTCGAAGCCGCGAACATTGTGGTGCGGAGGGTAGCGTGAAGAATGTGGGGGCTAGACGGACCAACGCGGCGATCTACCTGGACGCGGTGGCGACGGTGGCGTATCTGGCAGGCAACATCGCGAACGCTTACTACGGCAAGAATCCGCAAGTGACTGCCAAGAGCGATGGCACGCCGGTGACTGCGGCCGACATCAACGCCGAGCGTGCCGCGCGGGAGTGGATCGAGCGTCGATTCCCGGACGACGGCATCCTCGGTGAAGAACTGCCGACGGTGCGCGCCGGTGCACCGCGCCGCTGGATTCTCGATCCGATCGACGGGACGTACACCTTTCTTCAGGGCGTACCGTTATGGGGGACGCTGGTGGCAGTAGCCGAAGGAGAGAATGTGATTGCCGGCGCGGCTTTTTTCCCGGCGCTCGAAGAAACCATCGTCGCAGCGCGCGGCGAGGGATGCTGGTGGAACGGATCGAGGACGCGCGTATCGGCAGTATCCGATCTGGCCAACGCGCGTCTGGTCACGACCGACGCACGCTTCAGGCGCGACGACGAGCGACGAGAGCGGTGGCTGCGTCTTCAGGATGCGACGCGCACGATGCGGACGTGGGGGGATTGTTACGGATATCTGCTGGTTGCGACGGGCCGCGCGGACATCATGGTCGATGAAGTGATCTCCGACTGGGACGGTGCTGCACTGCAACCCATCGTCGAGGAGGCGGGCGGCGTCTTCACGGATTGGCGAGGCAGGCAAACTGCGTTCGGCGGTGATGCAATTGCTACCAACGCCCAGCTCTCGACGGAGGTGCGGGCGCTTTTGGCGTCCAGCGTGGACGTGGGAGTGACCGCATCATGAGCGCGACACTCGACGTCGACGCTCTGCGCTTCGACAAGGATGGCGGCACGGTGCGCGTCGTGGCGCAGGATGTAGCGACGGGCAGAGTCTTAATGGTAGCGAGCGCGGATCGCGAAGCTCTCGAGCGCACCATTGCGACGGGTCAGATGCACTATCGATCGCGCACCCGCGGCTTGTGGCGGAAGGGCGCGACGAGCGGCAACGTGCAGGACGTTGTATCGCTGAGCGTCGATTGCGATGGCGATGTAATACTGGCGCGAGTGGTTCCGGCCGGGCCTGCGTGTCACACCGGAGCGGTCTCGTGCTTTGACGACGCCGTGTCCGCGCCTACCATCTGGTCCGCGCTCGCGGCGACGATCGCGGCGCGCCACGCACAAATGCGGGAAACCTCCACGAGTGCTGCGCCAGCGAGTTACACGCAGCGACTGCTTGGCGACAGGAATCTCCGGCTGAAAAAGATCGGCGAGGAAACGGCGGAGCTGTTGACTGCCTGCGTCGAAGGCGATCGCGCGCGTGCCGCGGAGGAAGCGGCGGACCTGATCTACCATGTGGCCGTTGCCCTGGAGGCGGTGGGAAGCTCGCTCGACGAGGCCGCGACAGTACTCGCGAAAAGGCGATCGACCGCCAGCGGCTCAAGGCCAGATGTTTAGTGGCACCGCGAATGCACGCTCTAGTAGTATGCCAGCATCATTCGTTATCGATCATCAGCAGCGTGTAGTGTGGAGCAGAGGATGGGGCGAGCTCGTCGCCTCTGATCTGGAAGCGACCCAACACGGTGTGCGCGAAGACAAGAACTTCGACCCAATGTATCGACAGATTTACGACTTTTCCGAAGTAACCGACGTTTTCATATCGAGGGCGCAGTTACAGTCTCTGGCCTACAACTCGCCATTTTCACCGGCTGCGCGCCGCGCGATCGTAGTGAAGTCCGACATGGCGTTCGGAATGGCACGCATGTACTCGCTGATGAGCGACCGGGATCCAGAGCATTTCGCCATCTTTCGCGATCGCGAATCGGCACTCAAATGGCTTGGGGTGAGCGACAACTCTCTGCCGGAGCGTGCCAGCGCTGAGGAGGATCGACAAGACCTGGAAGCGCGTTGATCCAAACCGGCAAACCGAAGTCGGCGGTAAACCGGAGTCGACTATAGATCGCGTCGCCGAGGTCGAGGCAAGAAGTGCCGGGCTGAGGAAAGAGCTCGGCCTCGTCGACCTCGTGCTGATGCAGATCATGTACGTGGTCGGCGCGGGCTGGGTGGGCACTGCCGCCAAACTCGGCACGTCGCACACCGTCTTCTGGCTGCTGGCGATCGTCTTCTACTATTTGCCGCAGGCGGCGGTGGTGATCTTCCTCGCCCGCTTGATGCCGCTCGAAGGCGGGCTTTACCAGTGGACATCGATTGCGCTCGGCAGATTCGCCGGGTTCATGCTCGCCTGGAATCTGTGGGCGTATGCGGTGCTGATCGGCGCCACCTTCGGCGTCGCAATCGCGACCAACGCCGCGTACGTGCTCGGCGGCAGCGGCGCCGCGCTATCGCATACGTCATGGTACACGCCGATCGTCAGCACCCTCGCGCTCGTCACCGTGACGGTCATCGCGATATTCGGCCTCGGTGTCGGGCGCTGGGTGCAGGATGTTGGAGGAGCTGCACACGTCCTCACATTCGCCGCGCTGCTGATCGTGCCGTTCATCGCGCTCGCACACGGGCGGCCGGTCGCCTATCGCCCGCTCGACGTCACGACGCCGACCGTCACTCCGTTCAGCCTGAACATCTTCGCCAAAATGGGACTCGGCGCGCTCAGTGGCTTCGAGTACGTCGCGATCATGGCCGGCGAGACGCGCAGTGCCAGTCGCAACATCACGCGCTCCGTGCTCGTCGCAGCGCCGATCATCGCGCTCATGTTCATACTCGGCACCGACAGCGTGATTGCCCTGGTGCCGAGGGATCGCATCGATCTGGTGAGCCCGATTCCGCAGGCGTTGAGTGTGGGATTCGAGGGCACTGGCGCGATGCACTTGATTGCGCCGGCGCTGATTCTGTTGCTATTGATGCGACACATGGGCGTGGTGACGATGCTGTTCAACGGCAACACTCGGCTGCCACTCGTCGCCGGCTGGGACAATCTCCTGCCGAGCTGGTTCACCCGGCTGCATCCGCGATTCAGAACGCCGGTCAATTCGATTTTGTTCGTGAGCGCTATCACCATCGCGTTCTCTCTCGCCGGTCAGATCGGCGTCGGCGTGCAGGAGGCGTTTCAGCTGCTGGAGAACGCGGCGGGGATTCTCTATGCGTTTACATATCTCGGGTTGTTTGCGATTCCGCTTTTCGGCGCCGCTAATCTTCAGCGGAAGCCGCCACTGTGGCTCAAGATCGCGTCCGCCTCTGGGCTCGTGATGTCCCTGCTCTACTCGACGCTGTCAGTCTTTCCGATTATCGATGTGCCGAGCTGGCGAATATTCGCGCTGAAGATCATCACCGTGATCCTGGTCGCGAATGTGATTGGACTCGCGATCTACCTCGGCGGGAAAAGGGCCAACGCATGACCCAGCGCCTCAACGATCTCGAAGAGCAGATCAACGCGGCTTTCGCGAGTGTTCCCGCACCACCACCGTGGTGTCTGAGCAACAGTCGAGAAGGAGATGAGCCCGCTTTGCTCGAGCGCGATTTCCGCGATAAGACTGATTGGCGCGCGCTGACGCCTGAGTTCCTCGATTGGGCGCCCGATGGTTACGCCTCGGCCCTCAGCTTCTTCTCAGACGAAGCGTTTCGGTTTTATCTGCCCGCGTATCTTCTCGCCGATCTTCGTGGACAGCTCCAGCGTGCGGATGTTCTGTTTCATCTCACGCATGGTGTGGACGATGAGTCGAGAAGCAAATTCGTGAATCCACGTCGCTACGGGAATCGCACGTGGTTCGACGCGATGAGTCACCGCTACTCGATCTTCGACCCCGCACAGGCAGCGGCGATCGTTGGATATCTACGCCACAAAATCGAGAGCGCCGACATCGAGCCCGAGCGGCGGCGCGCACAGGATGCGCTGGATAATTACTGGCTGTCGCGGACTGACTCCGCCACCAGCGCCAGCTCGGACAGCAAGGACTGAAATCGCCCAGCGCCGAGTTGCGAGCGCAGTCGCGCTTGTGCGGCTTCCCAGTGCGGGGTAGCACTGGCGCGCTTGCGCTCGCCCGCCGGCGTCAGACTCCAGCGACGCTCGCGGCGATCATCTCCGGCGCGCGCCCGGATCCAGCCTGATTTCCTGAGCGGTTCGAGGGTGCGAGTGAGGGTCGTGGTGTCGATCGATAACAGCTCACCCAGTTTGCCCTGCGAGACTTCGCCGTATTTCCAGAGAAAATAGAGCAGCCCGAATTGCGATGGATTGAGCCCCGTCTCTCTCAGCTCTGCGTCGTAAGCCTGGGTGACCGCTCGCGCCGCTCGGCGCAGACTTGCGCATGCGCATACGAGCGGCGGGAGCGAGACATGTTCAGCCTTCACTTTGTCACCCTTCACTGAGTCGGAGCCCTCAGGCGACGGAACAGCGCCACGTGCGTCGCGAAAAGGAGCGGCACCGCGAAGATCGGGACCAGAATGAGCGGCAGGCTGAGAAGCGGCTGCACACCCGGGACGTCGCCGCGCGCGACCAGGAACGTCGCCGTGCCGACTGCGACGAAGAGGTCGAGCATGCCTAAGGTATTCCAGGCGAGAAGGACGCTGCGCGGAACCTTCGCCAATCCGATCAATACCAGGACGACCGCGATTGCTGCCGTAGTGACATCGCCCCACCCAGCACGCTCGGCGAACAGCGGCGAGAGCTCGCCTCGTGCTCCGAGGATGAGAAAGACGATGCCGATGAAACGCACTGCATGGATTCCAACGAGCGCCTGAAGAGGCAGCGAATCAACCGATTCGCGGACGACCGCAACCCGGCTCGAGACGAATACCGCGGCGATTGTAAGTGCGAGCGCAAGGAGTGGTGGACCAAAGCGCTGTGTGCCGAGCACTCCTGTCAAACCAATCGCTGTCGCTCCTGCCAGCCAGACGAGTGTGCCGTAGAGCGCTGGCCGAGGTGAAACTGTAGCAGACATAGATGACTCCGTAGAGGTCGCACTCACGATACATGTATATACAGCTATCTGCAAGGCCAAACATGTGTTATACTTGGCGCCGAACTTTTCCAGGGTTGCCAATGACGCGTTTTCATCGGATCTGGACGGCCATCCTCGGCGGCATCGCGATCGCCGCTGCACCGCTTAGCGGGCACGCTCAGCGGGCCGACGCGCCCGAAGTTCTCTTTCGGCTCGACGATATCGGGATGAATCACTCCGTCAACATGGCGCTCGAGGAAGTCGCGAAGACCGGGATGCCGTTCTCGGCGACGGTGCTGTTCGTGTGCCCGTGGTATCAGGAGGCGGTCGAGATTCTGAAGAAGTATCCGAACGTCACCGTCGGCGTACATCTCGCGCTCAATTCCGAGTGGCGCGGTTACCGTTGGGGTCCGGTGCTCGGCAAGGGCGGCGTACCATCGCTCGTCGACAGCGCGGGCTATTTCCTGCCGTCGACTCGCGCATTCCTGGCGAGCAAGTACGATCTCGGTGAAGTGGAGCGCGAGCTGAGCGCGCAGGTGGAGCGCGCGCTGCAATCGGGGCTCAAGATCACCTTCATCGACGCGCACATGGGCATGGCCTGGGCGACGCCGCAGCTGCGCGAAGTGATGGAGCGTGTTGCAAAGAAGTACGGCCTCGGCATCTCGACCTATTTCGGTGAATCGTATTACACGATCTGGGGCGTCGCGCCGACGATGAAAAAGTCAAACCTGCTCGAGCATCTGGCAAAGGCGCCGCGCGACAGCGTCAACCTGATCGAAGTGCACGTCGCCGAGCGTACGCCGGAGATGGAAGCAATCTTCGATATGAATGCGGCTGGGCAAAATGCGCCGGACGCGGGCGTCGTCGCGCATCGGAATGCGGAGCTGCATACGCTGCTGTCGCCGGAATTAGCCGAGCTGGTCCGTTCGGGGAAGATCCGCCTCGTGACGTATCAACAGTTGGTCGCGCGCACGGGATTGGCCGGCATGCATCGGCCGGCGCAAACTTCGGCTCCCTAGACGAACGCTTCAGTCGTGGGCGCCGCAGTATTTGGCGCTGCAGTAGTCCGCTCGGCCGTTGGTTCGGCCGTTGGCTCGGCGGCCGTCGGCAGTGTGAACTGGAAGGTCGTTCCCTTGCCTTCGGTACTCTCGACCCAGATCCGGCCGCCATGCGCCTCGACAATGCTCTTGGCGATCGCGAGACCCAGTCCCGCGCCCACACGTGAGGCACGGTTCGCCTGCCAGAATCGGTTGAAGACTTGCCCGACATTCTCCGGCGCTATCCCGACACCGCTGTCGGCGACGGATACGACGATCTCGCTGCCAACCTGCGCCGCGGACAACCGCACCACCCCACCCTTCGGCGTGAACTTGAGCGCATTCGCAAAGAGATTCGACAGCACCTGGGCGACCCGGGCTGCATCCGCAGGTGCATGTGGTAAGCTCGCCGAGATATCGGACGACAGCTCGATGCCGCGCTCGACCGATTGAAGCCTGAACTCCTCGAGCGTGGTGCTGAGGATCGGTCCAACATCCGTCGGCGCCATTTCGACTGCGAAAGCACCTGCGTCGGCTCTGGCGACATCCAGTAGATCCTGCAGCAGGCGCGACATGCTCTCCGCCGACCGATGAATCACCGCGAGGTTTTTGCGACGGGTTGCGGGGTCGAGTGCGTCGCCGGTGTCGAGCAACAGCGACGACGCCATAAGAACGGTATGCACAGGATTTCTCAGATCATGCGACACAACCGACGTCACCTCGTCGCGCGCACGCATTGCCTGCTGCAGCTCCGAGTAGAGCTGAGCATTGCGCAGCGCGGAGGTAAGACGCTCACCAATGCCGACCGCGAGGTTCAAATCGGCGTCGGTGTAAGGTCTTTCGTCGGTTGTACGGGCGAGTGTGAGAACTCCGAGTAGATGGTTTCCATCGCGAATGGGAATTCGGATCACCGAGCGAAGGCCCTGATCACGGAGAAAGCGCTCGTGCTCGGGTGAGGTCGCCAGGCCCGCGAGCCATTCGTCATTTACTTCCGGAACGAACTCCGGCACGCCCTGTCGAAGGAGCTGCGCCACCGAAGTCTTCGCGCGCCTGGCGACGCCGCTCGTGATTCTCTCGCCTATCCATTTATTCTTTTCAGCGTCCGCGTGCTTCCACGCTATTCGGTGCAGCACGTCGTCTTCGGCGATCTCGGCGAAGAAACAAACATCGGCCAGAGCGGGCACCATCAGCTCGACGAGTGCGTTGAGCGCGTCGCCGTAATCGAGGTGAGCGCTCATGACCTCGCTGACGTTGGCGAGGAAACGCTCGCGCGCTTCGGTTTCACGAACGGCGGCAAACGCAGCCTGCTGGGCCGCTGCGTCGAGCTTCGCCTGCTCGCCTTCACGACGCTCCGTTACGTCGACACAGCTGCCGATGTAGCCAAGAAATACACCGTGGTCGTCGGTGTAAGGAACACCGCGATCGAAAATCCAGCGATAGACGCCGTCATGTCGCTTGAGTCGATACTCCATCTCGAACGGTTGCCGCGCGTCGAAGTTGCTGACGTAGATCTCGAGGCAGCGATCGAGATCATCGGGGTGCACACCTTCCGCCCAGCCGTCGCCGAGCTCTTGTTCGAGGGTGCGACCGGTGAAATCCAGCCAGACCTTGTTGAAGTAGTCGCACTTCTTGTTGAGGTCGGCGCGCCAGATCAGGACAGGCGAATTCTCGACGAGCAATCGGTATTCGATTGCTGTCAGGTTTGGTCCGCTGGGGCCAACGGCAGCTGACAGCACGTCGTGGCTTCCCTGAATTCCCGTGTCGGCCATAGGCCTCCTACCGCGAAATTGTAAACCTCGCGGAGAGCTTTGACGAGGGCAAAATGAGCGCCTCGAGTTGTCCCGCTGAAACGGCGCACAAAGGGGAAGATCTCGATGAACTAAGTCTCAGCGCGCGGGGCAACGATGAGCGGGTGTCGACGTAGGGTTCGTATCAAAAGGGGAAGACCGACGGCGGACGGTAAGAGCCAGAAAGCGAGCGCCGGCAGTCGATTCCACAGCGGCAGGTGTGGACCGTTATCGACGTAAAAGGCGGTGAGTAGCGCGATGTACGATACTGCCATGCCGGTGACGTGAACGATGGGCCAGTTCCTCTTGAGCTCGCGCCTTGCCCGGCGACCGACGACGGCTGCCGCCAGGGAAAGAAATCCGAGCAGCAGCAAATCGATATCCGCAGGCCAGCGCATTATGGCAAGCATGGCCATGGTGGCGAACACGATTATCAGAGCCCAGAAATAGACGCTCCCTGACAGCGGATGGCGACCGGGACGCTTGGGTGAGAGCATCGCGACGACTCCTGCGATGACGCAGACGATTCCGGCTGCGACGTGAACTCCGACGAGCGTCAGGAATCCAGGTGACGATGATGGGATCGGAATCCCGGCGATAACGACCGTGCTGTCAGCCACGGTCTAATTTGCCATCATCTCCCGAATTCGTTTTGGCTCCTCGCCGAGCCAGTCGGGATGCGAAGCAGTCGAATCGAAGATCGACGTCGTCTTGAACAGCTCGTATTCACCATCCACTGCAGCTGGCTTGCTCCTGGCGAGGATTGCCTGGGTTTCGCTTTCAGTCAGTGGCTGGAAGCTGGCGAGTGTGTCGATCGCCTGATTGAGAATCTTCATGCTGTCGCAGCCGGTGATCACCACAGATGTCGGCAGGCTGAGAGCGTAGCGCAGACATTCCACGGCGCTCACCGATTTGGATTTCAGGATGATGCCGTTGCCCATACTCTTCATTCCGAGCACGCCGATTCGCTGCCGTATCAGTTCGGGAAGCACCACTTTCTCGAAGCTGCGGTAATGCGCGTCCATGACATTGAGCGGCATCTGCACGGTATCGAATGAGAAGCCGTGCTCCATCGCCACTTCGAGCATGTGAAGATGGATGCGCGGATCCTTGTGACCGGTGAATCCAATGAAGCGGATCTTGCCGGCCTCTCTCGCTTCGATGAGCGCGACGTTAGCGCCTTCGGTATCGAAGATGCGGTGCGGATCATCGAATCGAATGACCTCGTGATGCTGAACGAGATCGATGTAGTCAGTCTTCAGTCGTTTCAGCGATTCATCGAGCTGTCGCCTGGCGGCAGCCTTTGAGCGACCGTCGATCTTGGTCATCAGAAAGACTTTCTCGCGATAACCATCCCGCAGCGCTCGGCCCATGCGGCGCTCACTCTTGCCGTTGTTGTAATCCCACGAGTTGTCGAGAAAGTTGATGCCGCAGTCGATGGCGGTGCGCACGATACGAATCGCCAACGGCTCGTCGACTTTTGGCAGGCCGAGGTGCCAACCGCCGATGCCGATCGCCGATACCCGTTCGCCAGTCTTGCCGAGCGCGCGATAGTGGGAGCTGGGATCGATCACCTTATTTGCCACCTCATATCCTCCACGCTGAGACCCACCGGGCAGATCATATCAAACCCTGGGTAGTCCGTACCTCCCTCGCAGCTCCGTGTAAGCGGAGCTGGTGAGCTGCACCAGCAACGGCTTCTTCGCTGCATCGAGCCACTGCATCGTCGCGCGAAGCTGTGTTTCGTCGAATGCGGTGCAGCCAGCGGTATGTGATTCAGGCCCGTTCCAGATGTGGAGAAAAATGCACGAGCCGCGCCCCTTGACCGGCGGTGCTGTGTTGTAGCCGACGATGACCCCAACTGCGTACTGCCCGACCGTCCGCATGTGCTCGGCGCTGTTCCAGTCGAC
>DASTGU010000069.1:0-10548 GCA_035718845.1 Gemmatimonadaceae bacterium
GACGTGATGAGCTCCAAGCATATCCGCGGCGATTTCAACGTCGCCTGGCCAACCGCCGAGATCGCGGTAATGGGCCCGAAAGGCGCAGTAGAGATTCTCTTTCGGAAAGACATCGTGGAGAGTCCGGACCCAGCTGCCGCCACCGAGGCGAAGATCGAAGAATACCGTGAGAAGTTCGCGCACCCGTACGTCGCGGCCGCGCGCGGTTATCTCGACGACATCATCGATCCGCGCAACACCAGACCGGTGCTCATCGACGCATTGGAGACGCTGCGCACCAAGCGCGACAAGAACCCGCCGAAAAAGCACGGCAACATCCCGCTGTAGCAGTGTTCAGAAAAGTTCTGGTCGCCAATCGTGGCGAGATCGCGCTGCGCGTCATCCGCGCGTGCCAGGAGCTGGGCGTCAAGAGCGTCGCGGTTTACAGCGAAGCGGACGTTCGCGCGCCCCACGTTAGAGAAGCCGACGAGGCGGTGTTGCTCGGTCCGCCTCCGTCGAGCGAAAGCTATCTGCGCGGTGACAAAATCGTCGAGGCCGCCCTCAAGACGGGCGCCGAAGCAATTCATCCCGGTTATGGCTTTCTCGCCGAGCGCGAGTGGTTCGCTCGAGCGGTGCGCGACGCCGGACTGATCTGGATTGGTCCACCGGCCGAGGCGATTGCGGCAATGGGCAGCAAAACCGCCGCACGGACCCTGGCGATCGCGCATGGAGTACCGGTGGTGCCCGGAACGACCGAGGCGCTCACCGACGTCAAAAGCGCGGAAAAAATCGCAGCGGAATTTGGTTATCCGATTCTGCTGAAAGCAGCCGCAGGCGGTGGCGGGAAAGGAATGCGCGTTGTGAAAGCGGAGAAAGACCTCGGTCCGTCTCTCGATGCCGCGCGACGCGAAGCGAAGGGCGCTTTCGGCGACGACGCCGTCTACATCGAGAAATTCATCGAGCGCCCGCGCCACGTCGAGATCCAGGTGCTCGCCGACGCGCATGGAACCGTGCTTTCACTCGGCGAGCGCGAATGCTCGGTACAGCGGCGCCATCAGAAGATGATCGAGGAATCGCCTAGCGTGGCTGTCGACGCCGACTTGCGTCGGCGCATGGGTGAGAGTGCGGTACGGATGGCGGAGGCTGCGGGTTACGTCAACGCAGGCACCTGCGAATTCCTGCTCGCGAACGACGGATCGTACTACTTCCTCGAGATGAACACCCGCATCCAGGTCGAGCATCCAGTGACGGAGCTGGTGACGGGAATCGACCTGGTGAATTGGCAGCTCAGGATCGCAGCCGGAGAGAAGCTGCCATTCGCACAGAATGAGATCGTGCCGCGCGGCTGGGCGATCGAGTGCCGGATCACCAGCGAAGACGCGTCGAACAATTTCCTGCCGTCGACTGGTCGCGTGCGGTATCTCCACCTGCCGAGCGGCCCGGGAGTTCGTTGGGATGGCGGTATCGAGACGGGAACCGAGATCGGACTCCACTACGACCCGATGCTCGCCAAGCTGATCGTTTGGGCGCCCGACCGAGAGCAAGCGGTGACGAGAATGCGGCGTGCGCTGGTCGATCTGATTGTCCAGGGCGTGGAGACTTCGCGCGACTTTCACATCCGGATGATGGACGACCCCGAGTTCCAGCGCGGCGACATCGACATCCAATGGCTGGAGCGGCGGCTGCCAGAAATCCTCGGGCGCGAGCCCGATCGGGATAAGACGCGAATCGCGGCGATAGCGGCTGCACTCATTGCCGATCGAGAGCGTGCCGCTCTGTCGACGAACGCCGCCAAGCCGGCGCAGCAGTCCGCCAACGGAAACAACGTCGGTGAAGATGCGTGGCGGCGCGCAGCGTTGATCGAAGGACTGCGCGGGTAATGTCGCTTACCAATCTGAGCATCGATTCCATTGCCGCGGGCGGCGATGGGGTAGGCCGCAAGGAAGGCCTCGTGGTTTTCGTACCGCGCACAGCCCCGGGCGATGTCGTCAACGTCGACGCGAGCACCAAAGGCCGTTTCGCGCGTGGGAAGCTGCGCGACATCGTAACTCCGTCGGAGCTCCGGATCGAGCCGCCGTGTCCCCACTACACACGCGACAAGTGTGGCGGCTGCCAGTTGCAGCACATCTCGTATTACGAAGGACAGCTCTCGGCGAAGCGCGTCATCATCCAGGATTCGCTGCAGCGCATCGGCAAGCGAGAGATCGAAGTGCCCGCAATCGTGCGAAGCCCAAAGGAATGGCGGTATCGCACCAAGCTGACCCTGGCGATGCGGCGGCGTGGCGCGCGCTGGATTGCCGGCCTGCATCCGTACGATGATCCCGCGCGTGTCTTCGCGCTGGCGGATTGTCCCATCACCGACAGTCTCGTCGTCGGGACGTGGCGCGAAATCATGAATGCTGACGCTCTGCTTCCCGACGCGCTCGAGCTGCGTGGCAGCGTTCGGAGAACGAGTGGCGGCCCGACGTTTGTGCTGAGCGGCGGTCGACGCTGGAGCGAGTGGGAAAAGTTCGCAGCGGCAGCTCCGTCGGTGGCAGCATTGTGGTGGGAGCCAATCGAGGAACCGCGTCGATTGCTATTGGACAAAAGGTCAGACCGCTCGCCAAGCGCTTCCTTCGCGCAGGTCAACGCCGAGATGGCGGAGATTCTTCGTGAGTACGTCGTGACCAGAACGCTCCATTATCAGCCGCGCACTGTCATCGATGCGTATTCCGGTGCGGGTCACACTGCGATCGAGCTAGCGGGAAAGGGCGTCGCGGTCACAGCGATCGAGCTCGACCGCGATGCGTCCCGGTGGTCCGCCGAGCGACTCGCTCACCCTTCGCGCGCGATTACGGCGCGAGTTGAGGACGCGTTGCCGGGCCTCTTACCCGCTGACGTTGTGATTCTCAATCCGCCGCGGGCGGGCGTTGATGACCGCGTGACCGCGACGCTCGAGGTCGAAGTCGAGCACCTGCAAGTCGTGATCTACGTGAGCTGCAATCCCGCAACGCTCGCTCGTGATCTGGCGAGAATGCCGAGCTACGAGGTCGAGACACTGCAGGCGTTCGACATGTTTCCGCAAACGGCTCACGTCGAGACGGTGTGCGTGCTCCGACCTGCGCCGGGGAACCGGGCGGCGTGAAATACATCGTCGAGATCAACGGCGAGACCCACGAGGTGACCCTCGGGGACGGAGCGGTCGCGTTCGAAGATCACGAAGCCCGCCCAGCCGAGCTGTCGGAGATAGAGGGTAGCCCTGTCAGGATGGTTCGCATCGGCGACGACGTTTTTCGGGTCGTGGTCGAAAAGAGAGAAGGAAAGGGGCGCTACTTCCTCTGGATTGACGGCTATCGGTTCGACGTCGAGGCACTCGACGAACGGCGACGAGCCCTGCGGGACCTGACTGCAGCCGCAGCTGGACCGACCGGGCCAGCGCCGATCGTCGCGCCGATGCCTGGACTCATAGTACGGGTCAACGTGGCCGCCGGCGATACGGTTGAGGCTGGCCAGGGCGTCGTGGTCATGGAAGCGATGAAGATGGAGAACGAGCTCCGCGCGACCGCGGCCGGGCGAGTGCGAAGTGTCGAGGTCTCGCCCGGAACTGCGGTCGAAAAGGGAGCTTTGTTGGTCGCGCTGGAGTAATTCCCGGAGAGATCGAGGTCGCCATCGGACATCCACAAAACAGAAGTCCGGGAGCCGATAGCTGGAAGCAGCTTGGCTCTCCAGCTCTTATTTGATTTGTTCCGCGGGCGGATCTGGATGAATGCGTGCTTTCAACCTTAGCATGGCGCTAAAGAGCTTCGAGCTACCAGCTCCCGGCCTTCAGTTTTGTGGATGCGTTTCGAAGCACTCAGAGCCTGCACGGAAAGCAGTACTACGGTTGACACATTACGATGTGCCGGATACCTTAAGAGGCTGTCGTAAAACCACTTAGTCCGCAATCAACCGCTCGGAACCCAACTCGAAAGCAAGGGGGCCGACACTTACATACGTTCCGCTACACATGAAGACATACTCCGCGCCCGCGCGGGATATTCAGCATCAGTGGTACATCGTCGACGCCGATGGAGTCGTGCTCGGTCGCCTCGCGACCGAAGTCGCAAAGATCATCCGCGGCAAGCACAAGCCGATGTTCACTCCCCACATGGACACTGGTGACAACGTCATCGTCATCAACGCATCCAAAGTGCGCGTCACCGGTAGAAAAGCGGAACAGAAGCGGTACTTCAGACACACAGGCTACATGGGCCACGAGCGCTTCATGCCGTTCGAGGCAATGCTCGCCAAGCACCCGGAGCGCGTGATCGAGAAGGCTGTCTATGGCATGCTGCCGAAGACCGCGCTCGGTCGCCAGAAGCTCCGTGGAAAGCTCCGTGTCTTTGCCGGTGCGGATCACACCCACGCCGCGCAGCAACCGAAAGTGCTCGACCTCAACAAGCAGAGTGAGAAGTAATGGCCGCCGATAACACGCATACTATTGGACGCCGCAAAGAGGCCGTCTGCCGACTGTACATCAAGCCTGGTTCCGGGAAGTGGTCAGTAAACGGACGCACGCTCGGAGATTACTTTCCGCGCCCTGCGCACGTCTCTGCTATTCAGCAGCCGTTCACGATCACTGATACGCTTGGTCGCTACGATGTGAAGGCGAAGGTCGAAGGCGGCGGACTCACCGGTCAGGCCGGTGCGCTCCGTCTCGCGGTTGCTCGCGCACTCGTGAAGCTCGACGAGTCGCACCGCCGCAAGCTGCGTGATCTGCAGCTGTTGACCCGTGATGCACGTGCGGTCGAGCGTAAGAAGCCGGGTCGTCCGAAGGCAAGAAAGAAATTCCAGTTCTCGAAGCGTTAACCGAAGGAATCACTACTTAATGGCTCAGCCAAACCTGGAGCAGCTACTCGAAGCGGGTGTCCATTTCGGACACCAGACCCGCCGTTGGAATCCGAAGATGCGTCGTTTCATCTTCGCCGAGCGCAACGGCATTCACATCATCGATCTGCAGAAGACGCTGCGCCAGCTGGAGCTGGCTCAGAAGCTCGCCCGCGAGGTCATCCTGCGTGGCGACAACGTCCTCTTCGTCTGCACCAAGCGACAGCTCGTCAACATCGTGAAGAGCGAGGCCGAGCGTTGCGGAGCGATGTACGTGACCGAGAGATGGCTGGGTGGTTTGCTCACCAACTTCCAAACCGTAAAAAAACAGGTACGGCGTCTCAAGGAATTGGAGGCGGGCAGTGAAGCCGGTGGAGATTTCGAGAACTACACCAAGAAAGAGCAGCTGATGATGTCTCGTCAGCGCGACAAGCTTTCCAAGAACCTTGCTGGTATCAAGAACCTTACGAGACTGCCCGGACTCATGTTCGTGATCGATTCCAAGAAGGAGCGCATCGCGGTCAATGAGGCGAACAAGCTGGGCATTCCACTCATCGCTCTGGTCGACACGAACGCGGATCCCGATTTGATCACCGTTCCGATCGCTGGCAACGATGATGCAATTCGCTCCGTCGAGCTGATGACCAAGGCGATTGCCGATGCGATCGTCGAGGCGCGGCGCGAAGCGCCGGTGCGCGAGGAAGTCGAGGAGGCCGAATCGTACACCTACAGCTCCGATCGTGGAGCGGAGCCCGAAGAGGGCGACAAGAGAAGGAAGAGACGTCCGCGGCGCAGACGGGCGAAGCCCGAAGCGATTGCCGCGCGGCTCAAGACAGGCGGCGACGAGAGCGGCGGTTCCGAAGAACCCGCCGAACAGGAGCAGGAAGGTTAACTTTCACGCCGCCGGAATTTTCCGGCGGCGTTTTAACGAGATAGGATAATGACGACGAAAGAGAAGTTCACAGCCAAAGACGTACAGACTCTGCGCCAGCGCACCGGCGCCGGGATGATGGAATCGAAGAAGGCGCTCGAAGAGACCGGCGACATGGAAAAGGCCGTCGAGTATCTCCGTACCAAGGGCATCGCCAAGGCCGAGAAGCGCGTGGGCAAGCAGACGAGCGAGGGAACGATCGGCAGCTACATCCACCACAACGGCAAGCTTGGCGTGCTGGTGGAGGTCAACTGCGAGACGGACTTCGTCGCGCGCACCGATGACTTCAAGCAGCTCGTGAAGTACATCGCTGAACACATCGCCGCGGCGCAGCCGCTTGCAGTCGACAAGGACCAGGTGCCGGCTGACAAGGTCGAGAAAGAGCGCCGAATCTTCGTCGAGCAGGTCAAGGAAAGCGGCAAGCCCGCACACCTGATCGACAAGATCGTCGAGGGGAAGATCGAGGCGTACTACAAGGACGTCGCCCTGGTGCACCAGGCGTGGATCCGCGAGCCGAAGAAGACCGTTGGCGATCTGATCAAGGAAGCCTCGGCCAAGGTCGGCGAAAATATTCAGGTGAGGCGGTTCGTTCGGTTCCAGATGGGCGAGGAGTAGTTTCCACTCTCTCTAACTCTTCGAACTGTTGCCCGAGCTTAAATACAAACGCGCACTGCTCAAACTGTCCGGCGAGGCACTCGCCGGACAGAAGGGCACCGGCTTCGACTTCGAAGTACTGAAGCGACTGGCGACCGAGGTTGCCGATATCGTGAACATGGGCGCCAGTGTCGGGCTCGTGATCGGCGGTGGCAACATCATCCGCGGCGCACAACTCTCGAAAATGGGAATGGAGCGCGCGGGTGCCGATTACATGGGAATGCTCGGCACCGTCATCAATGCGCTCGCTCTGCAGGATGTGCTCGAGAAGGAGAACCTCGAGACGCGCGTGATGACCGCGATCGCAATGGAGACGATCGCCGAGCCGTTCATTCGCCGCCGTGCGATGCGTCACTTCGAGAAGGGACGCGTGGTAATCTTCGCCGCGGGAACTGGTAATCCCTATTTCTCCACCGACACGGCCGCTGCGCTGCGCGCGATTCAGATCCACGCCGATGTCATCGTCAAAGCAACGAGCGTCGATGGCGTTTACACAGCGGATCCCAAGCGCGATCCCGACGCCAAGCGCTACGAATCAATCAGCTATCGCGACGTGATGGTCAACGAGCTGGGTGTAATGGACCAGACGGCGATCACGCTCTGCAAAGAAAACAACATGCCTATCATCGTGGTGAACATTCACCGTCACGGAGAAGTTGCGAAGGCGCTGCAGGGTCAGCGCGTCGGAACGATCGTACAATGACGACAATTCCTCAGATCACCAAGGATTGCCGTACGCAAATGGAAAAGTCGCTCGACGCTTCCAAGCGCGAGCTGGCATCCATTCGCACCGGCAAGGCAACCACGAACTTGCTCGATACGATTCGCGTCGACGCATACGGACAACAGATGCCGATCAACCAGGTTGGCAGCGTCGCTGTGCCGGAGCCGCGACTGATCACCGTGACGCCGTGGGACAAGGGACTCACCCACGCCATCGAGAAGGCGCTGCGCGAGTCGGACCTCGGGCTCAATCCCCAGACGCAATCGGGAGTGATTCGCGTTCCGCTGCCGCCGCTCAACGAGCAGCGGCGGAAGGAGCTGGTGAAGGTGGTGCACAAGCTGGCAGAAGAGGGCCGCATCGCCATCCGCCACGCACGTACCACCGCGCGCGATCACCTCAAGAAGCTCGAGAAGACTTCAGAGGATGAATCGAAGCGTGCCGAGAAAGACCTCCAGAAGCTGCACGACGATTACATCCACAAGATCGACGAGCTCTTGAAGGCGAAAGAAGCCGAAATCATGGAAGTCTGACCGTGTCGGAGTTGACACGGAGAACGCTGTTCGCGGTGATCGCCGCACCCGCGAGCATAGCGATCGTATACTTTGGCGACTGGGCGCTCACCATACTGCTCTCCGTTCTCGCTGCGCTGGCGGCGTGGGAGCTGTTTCGCATCGCTCAGGCTACGGGCTCTTTTCCTTTCGATCTGGCCGGTATTGCCCTGGCCGCTCTTTTTCCCATCGCGGTTCACGCGCAGCGTCGCGGGATCTACAGTCTCTCACTGACGGTAATCGTTGCGCTTGCGCTGCTGTTGTTCGCGGCCGCGATCTGGCTGCGTGGGCCGACGGGTAAGCCGCTGGCATCGGTGGCGATCACGGCGTTCGGCGTCATGTACGCCAGCCTGTTCTCTTACATCTACCTGCTGCGATACCACGATTACGCCGTCGGCGCCGGCGCGGGAACGCTTCTCGTATTGTTGCCCGTTCTCCTGACGTGGGTGACGGACATTGGCGCTTACGTCTTCGGGCGCACGTTTGGACGGCGTAAGCTGATTCCGTCTGTAAGTCCGGGGAAAACGGTTGAAGGCGCAGTGGGTGGACTCGTCTCGGCGGTGGTAATTTGCCTTGTCTACGTGAGGTTCCTGCTCATGCCTTATGCGCAGCTGGGTCTGACGATACAAGGCGCCGTTCTCTTCGCGCTGGTGATCAGCGTCGCCGCACAGACCGGTGACCTCGCCGAGTCGGTGCTCAAGCGCGAAGCGGGCATCAAGGACAGCTCGAACATCATTCCGGGTCACGGCGGAGTGCTCGATCGGTTCGACAGCCTGTTGTTCGTGCTGCCGATCGCGTTCCTGATGCTCGGCCGATTGCTGCTGCCGGTACCATAATGCCCGCCGCTGCCGCGAGCAAAGGCGTCGCGGTCCTCGGCTCGACCGGCTCGATTGGCACCACTGCGCTGCGCGTGCTCGAGCGGCACCGCGATCGATTTGGCGTCGTCGCGCTAACAGCCAATAGCAACCGCGCGCTGTTGAGCGAGCAGGTCAAGAAATTCGCGCCTGCGTTCGTGGGGATGGTCGAGCAGCAGGGAGATGCCGACGAATCGTGGAAGAGTGGCTCGGAGGCGTTGATTGCTGCCGCGACGCGTGAGGATGTCGACATCGTTCTCAACGCGATCGTTGGGGCAGCTGGACTCGATGCCACGCTCGCCGCGTTGAAAAAAGGCAAGCGTGTCGCGCTCGCCAACAAAGAGACCCTGGTGATTGCCGGCGATGTCGTGAAGCAGGCGTGCGCCAGCGGATGTGGCGAGGTAGTACCGGTCGACAGCGAGCACAGCGCAATCCTGCAGTGCATCACGGGACGTCCGTATACCCAGGTGCGACGTGTTGTCCTGACTGCTTCCGGCGGACCGTTCCGCGGCTGGTCGGATGAGCAGCTTGCCAACGCGACCGTAGAAGCCGCGCTGCAACACCCGACCTGGCGGATGGGACGCAAGATCACCGTTGATAGCGCAACGCTAGCCAACAAAGCGCTGGAAGTGATCGAGGCGCATTTTCTGTTCGACCTGCCTTACGATCGGATCGAAGTGGTGGTGCATCCGCAAAGCATCGTTCACTCCTTCGTTGAATTCATCGACGGCAGTGTGGTGGCGCAGATGAGCGTGCCGACGATGGAGCTTCCGGTTCTGTACGCGTTGACGCATCCTGAACGTGTTGCGGACGTGGGTGTACCACCGTTCGATCCAGTCCGACTTTCGCCAATGACCTACGAGCCAGTCGATCATCAACGGTTTCCGGCACTACGACTCGGCATCGACGCCGGTCGCGCCGGAGGCTCGGCGCCGGCGGTGTTCAACGCCGCCAACGAGTGCGCTGTTGCGGCCTTCCTCGCGGGCAAGATTCGATTCGCCGACATCCCGCGCGCGATTTCATCGGCGCTCGACGCGCTCGGCGACATGCCGGCCGGCAACCGAGAGAATCTTCTCGCCGCTGATGCCGCCGCCCGCAACCATGTAAGAGAGGCGTTCAAGTGCTGACCTGGATCGCTCCGATCATCGTCTTTGGTCTCGTGGTATTCGTGCACGAGCTCGGACACTTCATCGCGGCCAAGCTGACCGGTGTTTATGCACCACGCTTCTCGATCGGATTCGGTCCGGCGCTGTTGAAGAGGAGAGTTGGGGAAACCGAGTACGTTCTCGCTGCGCTGCCGCTGGGCGGGTACGTTCGGATGGCGTCGCGGGAAGACGAGGCGACGGCATTTCTCGAGGGCGGCAGCGAGAATTCGGCAACCCATCCAGGCACCAAGGACGAGTGGGACCCGAACGCGATGATTCCATTCGGTCCGAAGCCGATACCGGAATCGCGCTGGTTCGAGTCGAAGCCACTGATCGCCAGACTGTTCATCATGCTCGCCGGCGTGACGATGAATGCGTTGCTCGCCTATTTCATCTACGCCGGCCTGCTGCTCAAGTCAGGTTTGCCGACGCCGATTCCGGTGGCGGCGATTGTGAGCCCGGGCAAGCCTGCTGCAGCGGCGGGAATTCAACCCGGCGATAGCATCGCGACTCTCAACGGTCGTCCGCTCGAGCGTTGGGACATGCTGCTCGATTCGATCGGCGCATCGGCAGGTCGTACGCTGGACCTCGGCATCGTGCGCAAGGGCACTCCAGTGAATATTCGCGTGACACCGGTCGCCGAATCCGTCCCTGATCCCCGAACCGGCGTGAAACGCACGCTGGGCAGAATCGGCATGGTGGCGAGCGAGGGATTCACGCCAATATCAGTGGGCGATGCGTTCTCGGAGGCCTGGCGCCTCACGCTCGACAACGGCAGCAAGATCTTCTCGGCGCTTGGTATGCTGGCTCATGGGCAAGGCGTCTCTGATCTTGGCGGGCCGATCGCCATCGCGCAGGTCTCCGTGCA
>DASTGU010000070.1:0-39918 GCA_035718845.1 Gemmatimonadaceae bacterium
TTGCCGACTGTCGCGCTGCTCGCTCTGACGAATCCGGTTGGCGGCGGTGACGCCGCCAGCTGCACGTGTTCGACGATGGCGCTAACGCTAACGATGAGGCTGACGAACAACGCCCCATTCAGAATCCAGGGCCAGTCTTCGTCCCGCAGCGTGCGCAGCAAAAGGAAAAAGAGCAGCAAATGCAACCACGCCCAGACGCCGCCCATTCGCTCGAAGTCTCCGAACAGGCTGTGCATTCGCGCCGGAGAGAACAGCGCTGAAACGAACGAAGCCGCAACGAAGGCAAGCAGTGCCCAGAAAATCGGCTCGCCGCGTAGGTCGATTGTCTTCCCACTGAAACACACCGCGAGCACGAGCGCGCTCACCCCGAGCTCGACGATGACGCGGAAGTAGATGTTGCGCGGGACTACGTAGGGAAAAAAGAAACCAGAGCCAACGATGAGTGGAACGAACAGCGATGCCAACAACAGCACGATGATCGCGTTGCGCCATGATGGCTCGGGCAGGGCAGCTCTGGAAATGCGCATCTCAGTCGGCAGTGCTCTGCGTCAGTCGCTGGAGCAGCTCGGGAGTGATGGTATGTCCGCCCTTGTACCTGACGACTTCATACGCGATGCCCAGCTGCTTCAGTTTCGCCTCCTCACCAGCGATGTGCACAGCGTGCGCAAACTCGTCATCATCACCAAAGGTGACGGTCAACGGCGCGCGCGCCGTCAATCGGCCGGCGGTTGCCTTATCCAGCTCCGCAGGCAGCATACCTGACGACACGATTACACGGTCTGGCTCGACTCTTCCTTTCACGACCCAACGCGCCACTGTCGAGGCTCCCTGTGAGAATCCGAGGACCCAGAGGCGGACATTTGCGCGATCGACGAGGCTGAAGATCTCGTCGTGCAACAAATCGAGATACCCGACGTAGTCATCGATCTCCGATTCACGATCCTCCGATGTCATCCAGCTTGCGCCGACGGGAGTGCCGGGAGGATGCGATCCAGCCTTGAGGGGTGAGAGGTAATAACGAGAGAGCGCTTCGGGCGCAATGAACAGGCGCTGCGGGCTTTCGAGAGGAAGAAAGCGCGAAAGAAAACGGCCGGCCAACTGACCATGACCGTGGCAGACGAACCAGACCTCGCTGAGCGCGGCGTCGGTCGAGCCGAGCATCGCGTAGCGCGCCGAACGGGGAACTTTGAGATGGCGCTGCTCGAAAACCCTGTGGTTTTTTCGCTGCGCCTGGGAGGTTGTCACAATGAAATCCGCGCTTGTCAGGACGCGGGCGCTGGAACATGACTTGCCCGCTCCCAGAATCTACCATTTAGAGTCGAAAATGATTCACAGAAGCGGCGTTGAAAGAGCGCGAAAGAGGCGATTGAATCGATTATTCGCTGCGATCTGGATGACTGCGTTGATCGGCTGCTCGGTGTCCCAGGACCAGGAAGTGGAGCTGGGGCGGGAGAACGCGGCGCAGATCAACGCGCAGCTGCCGATTGTCCACGATCCCGCTGTCGCCAACTACATCCAGGACCTCGGCGTGTCGATCGCCAGCAAGACGAGTCGCAGCGATCTGGATTGGCATTTCTACGTGGTGAACACCAGGCAGGTGAATGCGTTCGCGCTGCCCGGCGGTTTCGTTTACGTCAATCGCGGTTTGATCGAAGCCGCGGACAGCCTCGACGAGCTCGCCGGAACGCTCGGTCACGAGATCGGGCACGTCGTGGAGCGTCACTCGGTCAAGCAGATGCAGGACGCGCAGAAAACCAACATCGGCATCAGCGTTCTCTGCACCCTCACCAACATCTGCCACAGCGGATTGGCACAGGCTGCGGTGCAGGTCGGTGGCACCGCTTACTTCGCGCGTCATTCTCGACTCGACGAGCTGCAGGCGGATTCGGAGGGGGTCGTCAACGTCTCACGCGCCGGCTACGATCCGCGCGGGATTCCCGACCTGTTTCAGGTGCTGCTGAAGGAGCGCGAGTATCAGCCGACAAAGGTGGAGGGATGGTTCATGGACCATCCGCTCGAAGAAGCGCGCATCACGCGCGCCAATCAGCTGATCGCGACGCTGCCCGAGGCTGGCGGCAAACGGTTCCTCGTCGACAGCCCGGAATTTCACGTGTTCAAGGCGCGCGTCGCTGCATTGCCCGCGCCTCCCGTTGCACCGGGACAGCAAGGTCCATGATTCGACGCGGACTGCGAACAGGAGCGCTCTGCACGCGCTGGTAGCTCATAGCAGCTAGCTATTGGCTATTCGCTGCATGCAAAGGGACAGAACTCATTGCATAAACGCGAACAGATCGCGTTTCCTGTAAGAGATCGCGATCTGTCCCGTCGCTTGCAGCGATCAGCGACCAGCATGCTGCTATCAGCTACCAGCGTGTGCGCTTCTAAAGTCCTCAATCCGCACTCATAGATAGCTGAGCCACCAGTCGCGCCTTCTCGCTTTCACCCCCGCGTACCATCTGCACAGCGGATACAGCAAGAGAAAGCCGAGCACCCAGAAAGCGTAGACGGCGAGCAGGCCGAAACCCGCGCCGGGCTTCGCCGGCGGCCCGAGGACAATGTTGCCGAAGAGATGGTCGGTCGGCTTGCCGGCGAGCTTGCTCGCGACAATGGCGATGGTGTGCGCGACGATCCACTGGCCGATGTAGAAGAACAGCGGCACGCGTCCGTAGGTGATGAAAAACCGTCGCAGAGTAGACCCGCGCGACTCCGTATTGAGCGACCCATTTCCCGCGATGCTATCGACAACGCTGGGATTGCCGCGCTCCGCCCACGCCAGGAACAGCAGCGCCGGACCTATCGTCATCAACAGGAACAACAGCGACGGCGGATACTTCGACACGGCGAGGAATGACAGCACGGTTTTCACCACGGTGTCCTGCGGCGCCCACGGCGACGGATCGCCATAGATATTGATGGCGCGCAGCACGACGAACGCGACCGTCAGCAGCAATCCCATTCTCACCAGGTAGCGTTTGCGAGTCTCGACATCGAAACGATAAACCGCACCGAGCGCATAGCCCGCGGCCATCACGCCGATCCACGGAATCAGCGGATAGAGCGCCATTACCTTCGGACCATCGGCGCCCCATGGGAAGATGAGTCCGGGAGCGTGCAGTACGTGCCAGACCGACGCCCAGAATCCGGGAATCGGTGTCCCGGGCCCCGCCCACGACGTCACCTGCACGCCGTCGAGCAGATTGTGCAGCGCAATCATCACGATTCCGAAGCCCGCGATTACCGGCAGCGGAAGATAGATCAAACCGGCAAGCACGATCATGCTCCAGCCAATCGCCCAGATCACCTGGAGAAAAGCCGCCAGCGTCAGCACGTCGACGTTGAGGAAGATCACCAGACGCAGCACTGTCAGCTCGAGGAAAATCAGCCACAAACCGCGCGTCACCAGGAACCACGACAGCGAGCCTTTCGGTTTCCCGCGCAACGTCTGGAAATACGCGCCGGTCCCCGCAAGAAAAACGAACAATGGCGCGCAGAAGTGGGTGATCCAGCGCGTGAAGAACAGCATCGGCGTCGTGCGCGCGACGTTGCTCGGATCGAATGCCGTTGCCTGGAAGTGCAGAAAGTCGCGGGTGTGATCGAGCATCATGATCACCATGATTAGCCCGCGGAGCAGATCTACAGAGTCTATTCTGGTGCGAGCCAGCGGCGTGTACGGTGCCACTGGCGTCTTTGGCGGATACGTGATTGCCGGTGCTGACACTTTTGGTGGGGTGCGGTAATTTTTTGAGCTATCCAATGAAACGATTCAACCTGCTTGTCGTTGCAATCCTCTTCTGCGCACCCTCGGCGGGACGCGGGCAGGCAACGGCGATCAATTGGGATTCGCTGACCGCCGAGACGGTTCGTACACTCTCGAGCTATCTCCAGATCAACACCACCGACCCGCCTGGAAACGAGCTGGCCGCGGCGCGCTGGCTGAAAACTATCCTCGATCGCGAAGGCATCGAAGCACAAATCCTCGATACCGCCGAGCTTGGTCCGAATCGGGCCAACCTGTATGCGCGGCTGCGCGGCAATGGAAGCAAGAAAGCGAACGCGCTCGTTCACCACATGGACGTGCTGCCGGCGACCCTTGCCTCGTGGTCAGTTGATCCGTTCTCCGGCGTGATCAAGGACGGCTACATCTGGGGTCGCGGCGCCATCGACATGAAAAGCAACGGCGTCGCCCAACTGATGGCGATGATCGCGCTGAAACGATCCGGGGCAACTCTCAATCGCGACATCGTCTTCATCGGGAACGCCGACGAGGAGCTCGGATCACTGGGTGGCATCACCTTCGTCCAGAATCATCCCGATCTACTGCGCGATGTGGAATTCCTGATGACCGAAGGCGCCGACAACGTGCTCGACTCAACGGGTAAAGTGGTGTATTTCGGCGTCGGTGTGGCTGAGAAGCGGACTTTCTGGCAACGATTGACCGTGAACGGCGTTCCGTCCCACGGCTCTCGACCGACGCCGCAAAATCCGGTGCCGAAGCTGGTGGCCGCGCTGTACAAAATCTCCCAGTGGCAGACTCCGTTGCACGTGACGGCGGGGGTCGACAAGTACTTCCGCGACATCTCACGCACGTATCCACAACCGCAGCGAGGCTGGCTGTCGGATGTTCGCGTAGCACTGGAGAATCCGCGCGCCCGCGCCTGGATCCTCAGCGACGTGATGTGGAACGCGATCCTCAGAAACACGATCTCCCTGACTGGTCTCGCCGGGTCCAGCAAGACCAACGTGATTCCCGGCGTCGCGACCGCGGAGATCGACATTCGGCTGCTTCCCGATCAGGACACCACCGAATTCCGCGAGGAGCTTAAGCGCGTGATCGGCGATACCGCGGTGCATCTCACTCATCTCGCCAACACCAAGCCGCCGCTCGAGAGTCCGATCGATACTGACTTGTTCCGCGCCATCGAGCGCGCTGCGCACGACCGCGAGCCATCAGCCTTCGTGACGACGCCGATGGAGACAGCGGCGACGGACAGACCCACTTATCGCAAACTTGGAATCGTGACCTACGGATTCAGCCCGTTCAAAATTCCGCGCGTGGAGATCCAGCGCGGAATGCACGGCAACGACGAGCGTCTCTCTATCGAGAACGTCGGGTACGGGCTGCGCTTTTACTACGACATACTGCGCTACGTGCAGTAGTCGGCGAGAGCGTCAGGCCTTGTGCCTGAAGGTGATGCGGCCGCGGGTGAGATCGTAGGGAGAGACCTCGAGCGTTACGCGGTCACCGGCGAGCACGCGAATTCTGAATCTCCGCATTTTGCCGGCAATGGTGGCGTGAACGTCGTGGCCGTTGTTCACCTGCACGCGGAACGTCGCGTCAGGCAGTACTTCAGTGACGATGCCTTCCAGCTCGATTGCTTCCTCTTTTGCCATATTCCTCCAATTAATGGCGGTGATTGAAAAACAACGAGGCCGGTCTGGTGTTGTCCAGACCGGCCTCGTTGGTTGGTGCTGTGGCCAAGCTTCTTAGGCGCCGATCTTGGTGACGTTCTCAGCGGCCGGGCCTTTCTGACCCTGCACAACGTCGAACTCAACACGCTCGCCTTCGGCGAGGGACTTGAAGCCCTTGCCCTGAATCGACGAGTGATGAACGAAGCAATCCTTCTGTCCGTTCTCAGGCGTGATGAAGCCAAAACCCTTGGCGTCGTTGAACCACTTCACCTTTCCGGTGGTACGCATTCGCGGTACTTCCTCTTTGTTCGTCGGAAGTCCCGTGTTGCGGTACCGATCCGACCTGTTTGTTCGCGATCGACCTGATCGCATTTCAAGCCACATTACCAAAAAAGACCTGGCAACACCCCAGGTCCCTGTACGGCAATCTGGCTCGTTCTCGCGCAATTCGTTGCGCTTGAGGGTTTTAATGTAGCCGAGTCGGGCATGATGGTCAACGCGTTTGTGCGGCGGGAATGAGGTCGTTTGCCGGCTCGGTGTACCCTTCCACTGCGTCCTGATAGGCCTCGAAAACGCCGCTCGGCACCGGCACCCTGGTGCCCGTCACCATCGACTTCAACATGGCAGCGTTGGCGACTGCTTTTCCCTTGTAATGGTTGTTGGTGACAACGTACGCGTCGCTAACGGTCGGATCCGCAGCGATCTCTTTCACCCGCTCGACCCACGGCTCGAGCTCGTCTGCCTTGTAGAGGTAGTTGTATCGCTGCTCGACGGGTGCCTTGTCCCTGAACCAATCCTTGTAGTTTCGGCCGTGCACCCGGACGTAGGCGAGGTGTGAAGTCACGAGCGCCGAAGGGCCGATGGAGTTGTGGTACAACGGTTGGTCGATATTGACGAATCCAACGCCCTCCTCCGCCAGCGAGGCTATGAATTCCGGCGCCAGCCATGAGGTGTGCCTCACCTCGACCACCAGCGGATATCGGTTGAACGTCCGGACGACATCGCCCAGCCATTCGCGGTTCTCTTCGGTTCTCTTGAAGCTCCACGGAAACTGGAGCAGCACCGCGCCGAGCCTGTCCGCATCCATCATGACATCGAAGCCGGCGCGGACCTGATCGACTTCTTCCGTCGTCCACGCTGAATCGCGCTCGTGGGTGAAGCGTTTCCACAATTTGGCGGTGAACCGAAAGTTGCGGTGTTCCTTCACGCGCTTCACCCACGACGTCGTCGTGCGCGCAACGGGTGGCCCGTAGAAGCTGGAGTTGATCTCGACGGTGTCGAAGAAGTCCGCGATGTAACGCAGCGGATCGAATCGCGGCGGTTTCGCCTCCCCCTTCGGGTACACGATCCCCTCCCAATCCTTGTACATCCAGCCGGCCGGCCCGAACCGCAACGCGGCATGGGCCGCTTTGGTGTGGCCTCGGTGGGATTTCGCCGCCACGGCTTTGGAGGATCGCGGTGCGCTCATACGAAACAATAGTGCGTGTTCAATGCCATTCGACCGGCCAGCGATGGTAGCCACGAGGGCCAGGTCTTCGCACATTTTTTGGACGCATGCCGTACGACTTCCACACTGCCGACGTCTTCACCGATCACCTGCACGGTGGCAATCCGCTCGCGGTCGTTCCTGACGCGCGCGGGCTCACCGATAGCCAGATGCAGGCGATCGCCAAAGAATTCAATTACTCGGAGACCGTTTTCGTTTTTCCGCCGCGCGAGAACGCGCACACCCGCAGCGTGCGGATCTTCACGCCCGACCGAGAGCTTCCATTCGCCGGGCATCCAACCGTCGGCTGCGCATTCGTGCTGGCGTCGATTGGCGAGATTCCGCTCAATGGCGAAGAGCAGCACATCGTGCTCGAAGAAGGTGTTGGACCAATTCCCGTCTCCATTCGTGCGCACAACGGCAAGCCGGTTTTCACTCAGCTCACGTCCGCGAAACTGCCCGAGATAAAAGATCCCCCACCACCACCAGAAGTTCTCTGCGAGATTCTTTCGCTCGAGCCGAGTCACATCGTCGCCGATGACATGCTGGAGCCGGAAGCAGTGTCGTGTGGCGTGCCTTACCTGTTCATCCCGATCAAGAGGCCCGAGATGCTGTCGTGGGTGAAGGTCGATACGCTGAAGTGGGAACAGGCACTCCACGATTACTGGGCACCCGAGATGTTCGTGTACAGCGCGGACGACTGGAGCCACATCTTCGAGGGCGGACATATTCGCGCGCGGATGTTCGCGCCGGGTCTGGGAATCGGCGAGGATCCAGCCACCGGCAGTGCGTGCGCTGCGCTGGCGGGTTTCCTGGCACTGCGCGCCGACACGCGCGACGGAACTCTGCGGTGGACCGTCGATCAGGGTGTGGAGATGGGACGTCCGAGCCGGCTGGAGCTCGAGGTCGATCGCAAGCGAGGACAACTTGCGGCAATCCGCGTCGGCGGTACGTCGGTGCTGGTGAGCTCCGGCAAGCTGTACGTCGACGGCGAAGCTTAAGTCGTCTTCCGAGTCTCTTCCGCGGTAGGCTCGCGGGTTCCCCAGCGTCGTCGGTCGCCGGGCTGACGAGGAGGCAAGATCTCGCGCACTACGTAATCGCTGAGCGCGACGACGATCAGGATCAGAATCCCCATCGCGACGAAGAAATTTCGCGGTGGCGCCTGATCGCTGAAGCCAAAAATCCAGGGCGCGACGAGCACTATGAGCCCCGCCACCAGCTCGATCGCGCCGTGGATCTTGAATGGGATCCACCTGAATGGACCCAGTGGAAAATCAGTGCAGGCCGTGAGCAGCAGGTGGATTCCAGTCAGCCAGTACGCGATTCTGCTGGCAGTGGTGTGCTGGAATCCAAAGACCATCGGCGCGTTGAGAAACACCGCGGCGACAGCGTAGTCGAGCACGCCGTGCACACGCGCCGAAATCGGCTTGGTCATACCTGCAGCTGCGAGCTCCTGCCCACGAAGGTGTGCCTACTCGAGATAGTGGTATAGGCCATAGAGTGCCACACCCGCGCCGGCGATGATGATGATCGTGCCCGGCGTCTCGCCGACAATGGCACCGACAATCATCGCACCAACGCCGACTGCCATCATCGCGACGTCCTGGCCTTGATTGCGACAACATGGCGCGCTGGTGACCCTGGTCGACGCGTTGACCTTCGCTTCAGTGACGTGAAAGCCAACCGCTGCCGACTGCAGCGTTGGTCCCTTCAATTCCGTACGAGACACCTGCTGCGCGTTGGATGATCCGGAAATCAACGCAAGCGCACAGACACCGAGTGCCAAAAAGCGCATTTTGTTCTCCGTTCGAGGTAACCGTGCGAAGACGCCGTTGCGTCTTCTGTTTCAGGAAATCGGAGTGGACTTGCGGCAATAAACGTGCACGATGCGCGCGTGCACCGCTGGGCTTACTGGCCCCTGTTGCGATAACGACGGTTGCGGCGGTTGTCGGGGATGTCGACGGTCCCCGTTACGTCGGCATACTCAATGTCCCCGCTGCCCTTGTTCTCGACGCGGAAATCCTTGCCGACTTTGTTCACGTCGATTCCGCCCGATCCATCGTTGCGGACAATCACTGAGCCACGAACGTCGGTCGCGTTGATGCCACCCGAACCGTCGCTTTCCACGATGAACGAGCCGGAGACATTGCGCACATCGATGTCGCCAGAGCCGTCGTTAACGGTGACGTCGCCGCGCACATTCTCGATCGTGAGTGAGCCCGATCCATCGGTTACGCGAACCGACTGCGCGCCATCAATCAGCAGCTCGCCCGATCCATCGCCCATCTCGAGATCGCCGACGTTGTAGATCTTGGCGTCACCACTGCCGTCGGAGATATCGGCGTTCATTCCCTGCGGAACCTGGACGACGAGGTCCAGCGATGCCTCGTAATTGTCGTTCCAGTCGTTGTCGGGAATGTCAGCCTTGATGAAAACGCGATCGCCATCCCGCCGTGCGATCAGCTTAACCTCTTCGAGCCGGCGCTGAGACGACGCGCGCGCGGTGCCTGTGACTTCCACCTGGGTGAGGCCGGGTTTCCCTTCGACACGCAGACTGCCTGCTGCTGCTTCGACTTCCACAATCCGCGCGCCGTTCGCGTTCACCACTGCATTCCTCGGCGCAGTGTAACCTCCCACCTGCGCGTGCGCTGCTGATCCTATCAAGAACGGCGCTGCTGCCACCGCTGCGCCGCGAAATTGCCGCTTCATTTACCAATGCTCCGTTCAGGTAGTGCCGGGTTAGACAACCCTACATCCTGTACGGTTTGTACGACTGGTGGTTTCAGCCGAGCTCAGGGCAGCAGCGACAGCTTCCAGATGCCGTTCAGCATATCGGACGCGTACAGATATCCGCCCGCGATCTGCACGCCCCAGATATAAACAGCAGGTCCATCCTGCAGGCCGTGACCGACCTCGCGCCCCATTTCAGCAAGATTACAACGGCCGATGAAATCGCGTTGCGATGCATCACACGATGATAGATCGCCACTGACGTCGATCACGCGCACGCCGCCGTTGTAATAAGCGGCATAGAGCAGCGCGCGACTCTCGTCCATGAAGAAGTTGTGGGTGCCGGCACCGTCGATGTGATAGAACGCGACTTCTCGCGGCGCTGTGAGATCGCTGACGTCGACGACGTGGATATCGCCACTGGCAGAAGAACCAACGGCCCCCGGCCCTTCCTGTCCGACGAAAGCGTATCGCTTCTCGCCAGTGATGGTGTTCTTGTACCACCAGACGTTGTGTGCCTCGCCGCCTACGGTGGCAAGCGTGCTCAGCTGCACCGGATTCGCCGGGGTGCCTCCTTTTCCGCCGCCCCCGATATCCCAGATCTTGATCCCCGCATCCCATACTGCGATGAACAGGATTCCGTCGCGAACGAAAGTGTCGTGGGTGTACGGTGATCCCATCGTCTGGGTGAAGACCTGGGTCGGCGCCGTTGGATCCGTGATATCGACAATCACCAGCCGCGCGAGAGTCGAGCTGCTGTTGTCCACCGCGAGGAACGCGTAGAGCCGGCCGTTGACCCGCTCGACGTTGGCGGTGTGCACACCCGGATCGGTGAGCGCGGTGGTGTAGCGCGTGATCAGCTGCGGCTTGCGCGGATTGGCGAGACTGTACAACACGATCGAGCCGGGGCTGAACTCAGTCGCCACTACCAGCAGCGATCCGTCGTCGCTCGCCTGAATGTCGCCGAGGGTGACAGCGTTCGGCACGATCAGCGAGTCGATCAGAGCAGGAACGTTGCCGCTGACGTCCCAGATCTTCACCGCGTTGCCAGGCGTGCCGCGATTTCCCCAGGTCGTCGTGTATGCGACAGTACCGACCGCCCACACCTCACCGGTGAAGCGGTCTTGCACCGCGCCATTTCCGAGCACAGTCAGCGGTTGCGATGAATGTGGCGGAGGCCTGAGTGAATCTTCACCATTGCACCCAATGGAGAGGGCGCTGACCACAGCGAGGGAGGCTAAGAGTGTCCGTTTCACTTTGTGTTGGGCGGGAGGTTGATTCACCATCTCACATCTGGTGCGAGCGCGGCATGTCCATGCCCTCCATGCCCTCCATCGACGGCGCTTTGCTCGGAATGATCGCAGCACCGTAACGTCCCATTCGCATATGCTGCATGCCGAATGAGATTTTGAACCCCGCCGACAAAGTCCAGATCGTGCTCGATCCGTAGAATGCGCGCGGATCAAATCCGGCTGGCTGTAATGTCGGACTGACGCGTGCGCGTGCGACTTCGGTAAACGGCTCGATTGAAACCGCCGCAATCGGTCCGAGCGACACGGCGGCGCGAGCAGTGATGATGGTCCAGCGCGATCGGCCGGCGATACTCAAGTCCGTCGGCGGCACCGGCGAGCGGAACTCGTCGAGCAGGCGCTGTTCATCGGGACGTTCGGTGCGTTCGATGCGGAGCGCGCCATTCACCCGATCGTACTTCGCCCACGTCTCGGCGAGCAACGAGGTGAATGCGAAGGTTCGGGTCGAGCCGGCGAATTCGGCGGTGCGTGCCCACTCGAACAACGCGTAACCGGAGTGCTGTTTGTCTTCGAGACGGATCGATGCGCTGTGCTTGCGCTGGTCAGCGCCGCCGCCACTGGGATTCTCCGGTGATTTCACGCGCGCATAGCTGGTCTGGAGCTCCGCCTGCGACCACGGCGTATACGTGATGCGCGCCGACCACGAATCGAAGTACCGATCGTGATTGGGCGTGTCGCCCGGCGACGTTGGCTCATCGCCGTTGAACGAGCTCGTTTCGAGGGTGAGATCACTGACCCGCACGGCGCCGATCGCTACGGCTCGCTCCAATATCTGCGACAGGTGATGGTTGATCGGATATTTCTCGAACGGCCTCGACATCGGATCATCGGTGCCGAACGCGGCGAATCCCTTTCCCACACCGAGGGAGATTGCACTCGATTGATCGGGGCCAAAGCGCCTCATCGACACCAGCATCAGCTCGTGCAGATAAGTGTGCGGATGGCGGCGGTCGATGTAGCCCTCGCCGTAGATGCCGGGAGCGAGCTCGCCTCGCTTGATAGTGGCACCCTCGAGATTGATCGTCGCCCTGAGTGAAAGCAGATCATGCCATGGATTGACGTCCACCATCACCGCGGGCTGAGTGAGGTAGGCCTCGGTGAGATCGCGACCGTGGATCGCAGGCGAAACGCGGGTTACGACGCCAATGGCTTGAGCGCCGACAGTGAGCTGCGCCAGCAAAAGGAAAATCAAAGCTTTATGGGTAGCAGATGATGTGAGTGCGCAGTATTCTTTGATTCGAATATCGCATGGGGGAGTGTCACATGCTGAAAAAGACAGGGCTCGCGGCAATAGCCGTTGCATCGATTGCAGTTGGTGGCGTCGCGCGCGCGCAGGCGACGGCCGCATCTGCGGTGCCCGCCGGCCCCGCAGTCAATGATCTTGCGCCTGACTTTTCGCTGGCTGGCGCTGACCGCTACGGATTGCTCAAGACGCCCGTCAAGCTCTCCGATTACCGAGGGCGCACGGTCGTCCTTGCGTTCTTCTTTCAGGCGCGGACCAAGGGCTGAACCATCCAAATGGAGGCGTACCGTGATCAGTACGCCACGCTCTTCAACAACGGCCGCAACGTTACGGTAATCGGCATCAGCGTCGATCCGGACACCGCGCTCGCGTCATGGGCGCGCGACGAGGATTTCCCGGTTGTATTTGCAAGTGATTCGGGCGGCACCGTCGGGAAGATGTACGGCGCGTTCGACGCGAAGAACAAACTCGACAACCGCTCGCTGTTCGTGATTCGTCCCGACGGCCGAGTGGCGTATGTGACCAAGCCGTTCAAGGTGTTGACGCCCGGCGCGTACACGGAGCTGGGAGCGGTGGTGGACAGTCTCGCGCCACCCGCGGCGAAAGCGGGTTCAGACAAATAGAAAACAAAACCGCGGAGTCAAAACTCCGCGGTTTTTTTGACTGCGATGGCGGCAGGCTGCCGTCTTCCGGCAGCCTGTGGCTTACAAAGCCTTTTGAATGGCGGCGTCTAGATCCTGTTTGCCGCCGAGGCCGGTGTACACGACCTTGCCTGTCTTGTCGAGTACGACGACGTACGACGTTGCCGGCGCATCGAACGCGCCCGCGGCTTTGCCATCGGTGTCGTAAAGAGTTTCGTGCGGCAGCGGGTGCGCAGCCAGCCAGCGGCGAACTTTCTCCGGCGACTGATTGATCGCGACCGCGAGCGCGAGGAACTTGACGCGCTTGCCGTACTTCTTCTCCGTCTCGAGCAGGGTCGGCATCAGCTCACGACAATTCGGGCACCACGTCGCCCAGAACTCGATCAGCACCGGCGTCTTGCCGATGTAATTGCCAAGGTTGACCGCCTTTCCATCCAGCGCGTGCACCGTCACCGTCGGCGCCGTTGCGCCAACATCGATCCCCAGGTCCTGCGCACGCATCACCCGCGGCGCACTCGCCGCAACGAGTGCCGCGAACGCCAAAACTGTTCTTTTGAATGCCATCCCTATCCGTCCCGTCGCTTGCAGCGACATAGCTATCAGCTTCCTGCTATCAGCGACCAGCGGTGTAGTTCGCTTCTATGTCCACAATCCCTAGATGAGGAGCTGCCCCATCTGCACAAGGTAATACTCCGCAACCGCCAACATGATCAACGCGAACAGTCTCTTGATCCAGAGCATCCAGGTCCCCGCGCGCGGCAGTCGCGCCAGCGTGCCGCTGAACAGTCCGACGATTACCAGCAGCGTGCACATCCCCAGCGAAAAAACAAAGAGGTAGATGAAGCCGAGCACTCCGCTCTTGGTGGTCGTCACCCAGGTGAGCACCGCCGCCATCACCGGCGCCGAGCAGGGCGCGGCCACCAGTCCGGAGACCGCGCCCATCAGAAATACGCCGTACGGCCTGCCACCTTCGCCCACACTCGATGCGCGCGTGAGTAGCCACGATGGCACTCGGATGGGCACGACGTCCAGCATTGCCAGCGCGGCCACGATCAGCAGGTTCGCCATCGCGAAGTAGAGCCACGGATTGGTGCTCACCGATCCGAACAGCGTGCCGGTGAGGCCGGCGAACAATCCCAGCGACGCGTAGGCTAGCGCGAGCCCGATCACGTAGGTGAAGGTCAGCACGACGCTTCGCGTCCGCGCCCGCGGCCCAACCCGCACCGAGTTGCCGCCGACGATCGCCGCAGTGATCGGAATCATCGGATAGATGCACGGCGCCAGACTCGTCAGCACGCCGGCGATGAACAGGATCGGCAGTGCGGTCAACGGGCTCGAGGATAGCCGCTGGGAGATTCCGGTGAAGTCCAAGCTTTCGGTAAGGAAAGAGAAAACTGCAAAGGAAAACTACCAGCCGGCGGCTGTCGGCCGTCAGCCCGCGGCTGCGAGCTAAACAAAACAAAGGGTTGGCGCTCGCGCACCAACCCATTCGTCCGAAGCATCAAAGCTCACGGCAGCCGGCTGAAAGCCGCCCGCCGCCGACTGGTCGTTTTCAGTTGCCGTTCACTTCTTCGTCAGTATCTGCTCGAACAGGTCGAGCGCTCGCGGATCGCCGGACTGCCCAAGCCAGAACATCGCCTTCTTGCGCAGCTCCGGATCCTTGTTGTTTTTCGCGACATCGATCAGCGCCGGAATTCCTTCATCGCGCGGGCGCTGCGACAGGGCGAACACCGCCTGCTCGCGCACCTCTCGGTCGACGCCATTGTCGACGACAATGTCCGACAGACCGCGCGTCGCCGCCTCGCCTGCAGCCTGACCGACCCAGAACACCGACTGCGTCCGTGTCGACTTCGGCAGATTTGGATTGCGCGCCAGTCGGATGAGCGCTGGATAGACGTCAGAGCTATCCACGAGTGTCGCCGGGAACACCGCCTTCTCGCCCATGCTGCCGCGCTCTGCCTGTGCGAGCGAGATCAGATAGTCGCCGACTTCCCGCGCGGGAACCATACCCAGGTCGACGGCATCGGAACCCGCCGGGCGCCAGCGGCCGCCAACATAGAATCTGATATCGGTGATCTCACCATGATGCCGATCGATCACGAGGCGGCCAGGACCATGACTGCAATCGTCTTCCCATTCCACATCGCGCGACGAATTGGATCTGTCGTCGCTCCATGTCATGCGGCCGCGTCCACCCGAACGCCAGATCGAATTCCCGCTGCCGCAGATTCCCGGTCGAACGTTGAAAGACATCCGCACGCTTCCGTCCGACACCCGTCCGACCTGGCTGGCGATGCTCTGCGCCTGCGCGGCGGTTGCCGCGAGGGTAGCGACGCCAATCGCCGCTGTCGCTACCCATGTCAGTCCGCGCGCGCTCATTTGTTGATCAGATCAATGAGGAACTGCTGCACGCGCGGATCACGCGACTGACCAAGCCAGAAGATCGCCTTCTTGCGCAGATCGGAGTCCTTCTCGTTCTTCGCAATGTCGAACATTTTGTCGATGGCGGCCGGCTCACGCTGCCGCTGCGACAACACGAAGATGATCTGCTCCTTCATCTCGGTGTCGTTCATCCGGTCGTACAGCTGACTCAGCTGCGGAATCGCGATGCCGTTCTGACCAGCCCAGAACAGTGCCTTCTTGCGAAGCTCGATGTCTTCCTTCGGGTTCAGCGCGATGTTCATCAGCCACTGATCGTTCCCAGATTCCTTCTGCTGCGACAGAGAGAACAGAATCTTTTCCTTCAGATCCTGATCGGTCAGCCGCGAATACAGCGTGCGCAGGAACTCGGTGTTGTCACTGGAGCGGCGCTGCCCGAGCCAGAAGATCGCCTTCTCACGCAGATCCGACGACTCGCTATCTCTCATCGCGAAGTCCCGCAGGATCTGCTGCGCCCTCGGTTCGTTCTGCTGCGACAGCGAGAACAAAGCCTTCTCCTTGATGTTCTCGTCGCTGTTGCCCTGGAGAATCTGCTCGAGCAAACCGGTCGAGCCAGGCACCTGCGAGAGCCAGAACACTGCCTGCTCGCGAACTTCCTCGTCCGGATCGCTGCGCGCGACGTTCATCAGAATGTTCGCCGTTTCAGGGGTGCGCTTCTGGGAGACGAGGAATACAGCCTTGCGACGCAGCCCGGCGCTGCACGCGTCCCGACGCTCGAGCACCTTCTTGAGGATCGGCATCGCCTGATCAGCGTCCATCTGCAGCAATGCGTTCAGAGCGGCGATGCGGTCGTCGTTGTCGTCATCGTCGGACGGGCAGCTACGTCCCTGTGAGGGCTGCGGGGTGACATCCGCCGCGCCGCCCGCCTTCTGGACGATGTCAGACGCGCACGTCTGATCGCCGCGTTTGGCCAGCTCGCCGCAGACGCGGGTCGCCAGTGTGGCACCATCACTCGACTTCGCGATGCTCGGATAACGCGCCTGTAGATCCTTTAGCCGATCGCGGGCGTTACTCAGGTCATCATCGCCGCCACTGCGATAGAGCGAGTACGCTTCGTAGTACATCGCCTGGCCGGCGTAAGCCGACTGCGGATAGCGCTCGGGGATCCGATGAAAGATCTCGGCGGCCCGCTTCCAGTCGCCGCGCGACATGGCCTCACGCGCCAACCTGTACAACGAATCCGCTGGATCTGTCTTCGCCCACGCCTCGGGCGGCAGCGGATTGAGCTGCTGATCGAGCGACTTCAACTCGTCGCTCAGTTGCGGCGTCGCGACGCTGAATCCCAGACGTGCGAGGCTCGTGTCGTTGGTTGAAGGGCTGATCGGAGCCTTCTGGGCTCCAATCGCCGACGAAATTATTGCTGCTGCCGTGAGTAGGGTTCTCATAGTCATTGAAGGGTCCTCAACTACCACGCTGCGCGCCCGCTGGAATCGCGGTGCGCAGCCTCGTCATTACGTGGTTGTCCTGCATCGTTTTTTCAATCAGCTCACGATCCTGCGGCGTGCTGCCGGGCGATAGCTGCTGGACTATCTGGACGAGCACGAGCTCCAGGTCCTGCAGCAACGGCCGACGCTGCGGATCGTCGCCGACTGGAGAGTCGAGCAGCAGACGCGTGTTGGTGAGCAGCTGGCGGGCCCATGTGCCCAGCTGCGCATCCATCTGCTGATCGGCACTCGAACGACTTCTGAATGAAGTGAGCAGAGCTTCTGCTTCACTTAGGTTCTGCATTGCGGTGAGCTGATAAGCCGACGTCGGCGAAGGCGTCAGCCGCGCTGGCTGGGCGCGATCCGGGTTGGTTGTCGGATTGCTCGCCACATTCGAGCCGCCGGCCCGGGTCTGATTGCGACCGGTCGCAACATTACGGTTGGGCTCGGGATTCGAAGTTGATGTTGACGCCGGCGCCGGCGAGCTCGTGCCCGGAGCAGTTGCCTGCCCGCCGGAGATAGTCACCCCGGGCACCGGCAAATCATTCCGACTAGCAGCCATCCTGGGTGTCGGTCCCGACGCCGTCCATCGACCGATGCCGACGCCGGTCGCAACCAGCAGCATCGCTGCCGCGGCCGCACCGAGCCAGACCTTCGACCCGAAGCGTCTCACTGGAGCCGGCGATGCAGATCCGCCACCATAGACCACGCGAGGACCGGCTGCGCGCTTCGCCTGAATCGCAGCCCACATCTCTTCGCGCGGGACGCGGACCGGCGGAGCGTTGTAGCCCTGCGCCGTCTTCTTGAGAAACTTCTCGAAATTCTCTTCGGTCATGACACCCACTCCGGTGCAAAGTCCGCCAGCATGACGCGCAGTTTGCTTCTCGCCTGAAACAGGTGCGATTTCGAAGTCCCGACCGGGATCCCCATCGCCTCGCTGATCTCGTCGTGCGTGTAGCCTTCCACGTCGTGCATCACGAACACTGTTCTGTATTTCTCCGACAGCGAGTCGATTGCCCTCGCCAACCTCTCCTTCAGATCGGGCTCCGCCTCTTCACGCGCAAACCCGACGCTTATTCCTTCTTCGATCGGCGACTCACGGCCACGAATACGCTTCGTTTTTCTGAGCCCATTCAACGTCACCGAGAGACCGATCGAGTGCAGCCAGGTCGACAACGATGATTCCCCACGAAAGCTGCCGATCTTCTCGAACGCCCGGATGAACGTCGCCTGCGTGAAATCACGCGCCAGCTCGTCGTCACCCGCCAGCCGGAACGCCAGCCGGTAGATCCGATCGACATATGTCTCGTATAACTCACGCTCGGCGGCCGCATCGCCAGCAACCACACGCGTGATGAGTTGGGTATCGTTCACCGAGCTCCGAGACTCGTAGGCAACCAGTTGCATTGTCGTCCTTCTGACAACACATCCCGGGAAAGGGTTGAGGTCTCTTTTAGCCGCGGCGTTTGGACGTCGGCGCGCACAACCAATCACAAAACTGAAGCTTCGAGCCCCAAGCTTAGTGAGCAGCTACGCTGCGAGCTTGCTACCACACGTACCCATCAGCCGGAAGCTCTGAGCTAGCTCAAAGCTGCGTGTAACGCCAGTAGAGCCGCTCGTCGCCGAGCTGCTCACTAAGCTTGAGGCTCGGAGCTTCAGTTTTGCGATTGCCAGCTTTGCGGCGCGATCCCGACGCCGAGATGGCTGCGAGCTATTTCCGTCCGAGCAGCCTGTCCCAAGCCCCGCCCGCCAGCCCGAGCGCGTACTCCCCCCACCACTTCCCCGCCGCCGGGCCACCCCCGCAGGTCCCGTCGGATTCACCGGGCGCTTTGATCCACAGGAAGGCATCGACGAGCGGATTGCCGGTGTGGGTCGTCGGCGGCTGACCGATTCGCTGACCGGTTGGATTGCACCAGTTGCCGGCGTTGGTCGAGTTCTGGCCGTTGCGACTGGTGTCGATGACGAAGTGCTTCCCGCCTACTCGCTTCGATACTTCCATCCCGTAAGCGACGTTGACCGAGGTGCCCAGGAAGTTCGAGATGTTGAGACTGAAGCCATCAGCCTCGGCGATGCCCGCGCGATTGAGACGGTTCGCCATGTCGGCTGGGTTCACCCACTTGGCGTGCCCGGCGTCGATATATACCGCCGCTCCCTTCGCCTTCAGTACACGCACCGCGTCGTGGATCAGATCCATTCGCTCCTGCTGCTTCTGCGCATTGAGGCAGCTCATGCCGGCGAGGGCGTCCGGCTCAAGGATTACCACCGCTTTGCGATTGCCGATGCCGTTGGCGAAAGCGCGGATCCAGCGCTTATATGCGTCGGCGCTGCCCGCGCCGCCCGCGGAATATTGGCCGCAGTCGCGATTGGGAATATTGTAGGCGACGAAGACCGGCAGAGCCCTCGCGCCCGTAATGCGTGACACAGCGTTGGAAACATCACGCCCGATGTCGACATTCCAGCCGCCCATCCACTGCGCCAGCGGCTGCGACGCGATCCTGTCCATCAGCGCAGCGTCTGCAGGACGAGTTCTACGCCAGGCGTCGGCTTGCTGCTTTGCCGCCGATGCGGGATCGACGAAAAGCTTCGCCCCCGAGAAAAGATTGATGAACGCGCGACTCACCGTCTGCGCGCCGAGCGGTTTTACACTCGGCAGTGAGCACAGCGCTACCGCCAGCGCTACCGAAGCAGCGTTGCCAGCTCTCGTGAAATTGTGCGCGCGCATTGCAGAGCGCGCAGTAAGAGTACGCGTCATAGCGGGCAAATACGCTCACGATCGCTGTGACCAGAGAGCCACAGCCGTGATCGGCGAGATATAATCTTTCGGTCGCAAGCGCGGTACTCACCGCGCCCACTCCTTTTTCATACACCGGCCCACTCTGCAGTTCCTGAACGCTCGCGAGTTTTTTTCGCCAAGGCACGCCCTCTGCCTTCTTTTGTTTCTCTTTTTTGAGCGCGAGAGAAGCGGCTTTCGCAGAACCTGCCAGCTACGAAGTGAGGGAAACCATGGGCACAGAGATCTATCGCGACGTCGAAGTCAGTGACTTGCCGGCCTCGCAGCGACCTCGGCGGGCGCAACGTACGACAACGGACGCGGCTGTACGCGGCGCACCTGAGCACTACAGCGAATCGCAGAATAAAGACAAAGATCCAGTCACCCAGGCGCTTGGGTGGTTCAGTGTTGCTTTAGGCGCTGCTGAGATCTTCGCCCCCCGGGCGGTCGCGCGGCTGATCGGAGTAAACGAAGACGAGCATCGCGGTTTGTTCGGAGTCTACGGCGTGCGCGAGATAATCGCCGGCGTCGGAATTCTTACCAGACCGAAGCCTACCTACTGGATGTGGAATCGTGTGCTGGGCGACACGATCGACATCGCGACGTTGTTGCGCGCGATGCGTACTCCCGGCAACAACCGACTCAGGCTCGCCGGCGCAACCGCTGCCGTTCTGGGCGTGACTGCACTCGATATCGCGTGCAGTGTGCAGCTGACCAGTGAGAAGAGAGAGGGTTCGGGACACGACGAAGGAAGCTTTATGCTCCCCGAGACCGTCGATGGCACTCAGCTACTGAGCGCGGTGATCACGGTCAACAAACCGGTCGAAGAGGTTTACGCGTTCTGGAAAGATCCGGCGAACTATCCGCAGTTCATGAGCGCACTCGATTCCGTCCAAATCACCGGCGATGGCGGCTCTCACTGGAAGGTGAAAGCGCCGATCGGGCTCACCGTTGAGTGGGACGCGCAAGTTGTGAACGACATCCCCAATGAATTGATCGCGTGGGAGTCCGTCGGCAGCGATGTGAACAACACTGGTACGGTTCGCTTCCGACCCGCTACCGGGAATCGCGGCACCGAAGTCGAGCTGCAAACCCAGGTCAAGCCGAAGGGCGGGCCGGTGGGCGCCAAGATCGCGGAGCTGTTCGCTGCAGTCCCCAAGACGCAGTTGATGAACGACCTGCGTCGATTCAAGCAGCTGATCGAAGTCGGGGAAGTTGTGAAGTCAGATGCCACTGCCGTTTCGGGTATGCACCCCGCTCGGCCACCCAAATACAGCGAAATGGAGGCTTGAGCGATGAGAGCGACTTGCTGGGAGAGCCCGAAGCACCTGAAGGTCGAGGACGTGCCCGATCCGAAAATCCTGAACGACGGCGACGCGATTGTTCGCATCACATCGACGGCGATTTGCGGATCGGATCTCCACCTCTTCAACGGATTCGTGCCGACGATGGAGCGCGGCGACATCCTCGGCCACGAGTTCATGGGCGAGATCGTCGAAGTGGGAAAGAAAGTAAAGAAGGTGAAGGTCGGAGATCGCGTCGTAGTACCATTTCCGATCGCCTGCGGAGCGTGCTGGAGCTGTCAGCACGACATGTGGTCACTCTGCGAGAACAGCAATCCGAATGCGTGGATCGCCGAGAAGATGATGGGCCACTCGCCCGCCGGAGTGTTCGGCTACTCGCACATGCTGGGCGGATTCGCCGGTGGACAGGCGGAGTACGCGCGGGTGCCGTTCGCCGATGTCGGACCACTCAAAGTCCCGGAAGATCTCGCCGACGACAAAGTGCTGTTCCTGTCCGACATCTTCCCGACCGGTTACATGGCGGCTGAAATGTGCGACATCAAACCGGGAGACACCGTCGCGGTGTTCGGATGCGGTCCGGTCGGACAATTCGCGATCGCCAGCGCGCGACTACTTGGCGCGGAATATGTCATCGCGATCGATCGCTTCCCTTATCGCCTGCAGATGGCGCGCGAGCGGGCGGAAGCGGATGTCACCATCAACTACGAAGAAACCAGCGTCCTCGAGGCGCTCAAGGAGCTGACGGGCGGCCGAGGGCCCGACGCGTGTATCGATGCGGTCGGACTCGAGGCGCACACGCCTGGCCTGCAGGGATTGTACGACAAGGCCAAGCAATCAATGCGGTGGGAGAGCGACCGCATCGGCGCGCTGCGACAGGCGATACTCGCGTGTCGCAATGGCGGCACGGTTTCGATTGTCGGCGTCTACGGGGGATACGATGACAAGTTTCCGCTCGGTGCCGTGATGAACCGCTCACTCACGATCAAGACAGGTCAGTGTCACGTACACCGCTACATGAAGCCACTGCTGGAACACATTCAGAACGGCGACATCGACCCGAGCTTTGTGATCACGCACAAGATGTCGCTGGAAGATGCGCCAGTGGGCTACGACATCTTCAACCACAAGGAAGACGACTGCCTTAAAGTAGTCCTTCAGGCATAAAGGTCTGGAACATGCGCGGCAACGGGTGATAACCTAGCCGCGCATGTTCGCACCCGACCTGGATCCCACCGATCATCAGAGCGCTCCTCATCCCGACATTTCACGGCAGTCGGCGTGGAGGCTGCTCGCGCGCGCACTTTTGCTGCGATGCCCGAACTGTGGAGCGCGCCACATCTTCACCGGATTTTTCGGTCTGAAGGAGCGCTGCCCAAACTGTGGTATGTTGTTGGAGCGCGGCGAAGCCGACACCTTCATCGGCGTTTATACTCTCAATCTCATCGTCGTCGAAATGCTTCTCGCCGCTGCTTTTCTGGTGGTGATGATGGTGACGTGGCCAAAACCGCCGTGGGACGCAATGGAGTGGGGCGGCGTCGCGCTCTCGATCCTTGGCGCGATCCTGTGCTATCCGTTCGCCAAGACGACCTGGCTCGCCGTCGACTTGATGTTCAGACCACAGCGACGGGAAGACTTCATCACGCGGGTGAAGTAACTACTCCCCGCCGACTACCTCAGACGGCGAGGGCAGCATCGCGACGTTTACGTCGATCGGCAGCTTCACACCGTTGTGTGTCTCCACGACGTCGAGGATGCCCTGCCACACCTGCGCGAAGGAATGTCCGACCTCGGTCGGATCCTTGTCGGGCGCGAATCCGCGACCGCTGGCGATCCAGAACGGCGGATCTTTGGTGATGCCGGCCGCAGTATAGACCTGTTTCACATCGCGGTAGATCAAATCGGCGTTGTAGCTGTGAGCGTAGTAGCCGGGAGTAAAGCGGCCATCGGCAAGCACTCGGTCCGTCCACGCCTCGTAATAATCGCGCATGGCTTTTGGCACGACGTCCATCCGCTCGAGGTCGAGGAAGATCACGGTACCTCTGGCAAACCCTTCGCCGACGGTCTTCTTAATCGCGTCATTCGCGTCGGCAGTCCCACGTGACGCGCTGACGAACTGACTCGAGCAGGACGAGTTCGGCGACGCGCGCGGTGCAACCAGGACTCTCACAGGGACGCGCTTGCTGACGTAACGCACGACGCGCCTGCCGCTTCTCAATTTCACCGTGGTGCGCACTCTCTTCTGCACGTAGCGCGTGACGGTGACTTTCTGCCCCGGCGTTCTGCCCCAGGTTTGCTGTCCGACGTAAATCACGGCCATGCCCCAACCCATGTCGCTCAAGGTCTGCCGCTTTCCTTCCCAGGAATCGTCGTTGTGGCAGGGCGCGGACAAATAGTAGCCAACCCAGCTGTAGGGCTTGTCAGCCGTCAGCCACGCTCGCATCGCATCATCGCCCGGATAAGCGAAAGTATCGAAGCCGAGGTGCGGGCCGGCGTCGGAAATTTCCTCGGCGATGTTTTCTGCAGCGGTGGACACCGCGTCGCCAATCGATGGCGTCCGGATGGGCGTCCTCCCCGTGCTCACAATGAGTCCTGCCGTGAGCAAAGCCAGGACGGATCGCCATTCAATTTTTGGCATGACGGTCTCCAGCTTGGGAGTTGAGGAAGACGCGCGTTTATCGTACCCGGGGCTATACCCGCTCAATCGAGATCGTTCCGCTGACCTCTCGATCTGTCCCAGGCAGGTGACAGATGAGGCCGAGCGTTGAGGTGGCGACCGTGTAACCACCTGTAGGTCAATGGCTTAGCGTTTTGGCACGGCTGGTCCTGCTCATGCCAGATAAGGCGCCAACCTCTTCTGTGGAGTCGCTTATGCACCACCTGCGACGCTTCTTGGTAGGCCTCTCTGGAGTCCTATCGTATTTGGCAGTACCCGTTGCGCTACACGCTCAGGTAGCGGGCGGCGTCGAGCTGTTCGGGGCGCTCGACAATTCCGATCCGGTCACGCGCACCCTTGGCGGAGTCTCGCTGAGTCTTGGCACGCCGTACGTCGGAATCAGAGGCAGCGGGGCAATCGGACAATCGACGCTGACGCCGCAATTCGGGACGACGACCAGTGGTCCCTCGAACGTGGTTTGGTCGAGCAACGCTGACTTGCTGCTTGGTCCAATGAACGCCGGACTCGGTGAGGGATTCATGCCGTACACCTTCGTTGGACTCGGCCTGGAGAGCGCGGCGGAGCCGACGACCTTCACTGACGCGATTCGCACGTGGAGCTACGGCGGCGGTATTCAGCTGGGATTGGGAAGACTCGTCTCGGTAAACGGCGAAGCGAGATTCAAACGCCTTGCTGCACCGGCCACCTATGCCGACTCACAGTTCGTGAGAGGGATTGAGTATCGCGTAGGGTTCGGTTTCCACTTCGGCGGCGGCCGCTCGAGATCTCCGATTTACTCGCCGCGTCGATCCGTCGATCGACCGCCGACAGCGTCGCGTCCGTCGCCATCGCGCACATCACGCACGAACTGGCCAGTTGTCAGCACCACCTCTGCGAGCGCTGCTCGCAGAGTTGTGCCGACCGGGGAACAGTACATCGGCGTGCCCTATGTGTATGGCGGGACGTCTCCGCGGACCGGCTTTGATTGCTCGGGATTCGTTCAGTACGTGTATGGACTGAATGGCGTCGACCTGCCGCGCACCTCCAGACAGATGGCAGGTTCCGGAGTGGCGGTCTCGACGCGTGCGTTGGCAGTGGGCGATTTGCTGCTGTTCCAGCAAGGTGGACGGATCAGCCACGTCGCTATCTACGCGGGGAACGGACGGTTTCTGCACTCTTCTTCCAGCGGACATGGCGTCCGTTACGACGACTTTGACACTCGGCGCGGCCACTGGTTCGCGGATCATTTGGTTGCCGCTAGACGGGTCGCCGGCGACGGCCGCATATTTGGTAATACCTTCGGCAATGCGCTCGTGGCCGGGTCAGTAATACCCTTTGATCATCTCGACCCACCGGACAGCGCGCCACCGCCCTCAAAATGATCGACCGTAAGTCAGACTCTCACGCCTTCAGCGATCTGGAGCATCCACATCCGGTAGTTGCCGATTCAGTCGGCAACACGCCGGAGGGCGAGCCTTTGGCGGTTCGATTGGGCGACTTGTGGAGTGACTTCATTCGCGTGGCTGATGTGGCCCGCGACCCCACCGCTCCGAGAAAGAGCGCGGGGGAAGTTCCCCTTCTCGACGACATGAAGGGGATTCTGCAGTGGGACTAACTCGGCTCGTGTCTCCGGCGTCGCCGGCGATGTGATCCATTTGGCCCCGGCGGGTGGCCCGGGTCGTCCTCCAGGGACTCGCCGTCACCCGCCCGGAGCCATTCCAAAACGGCCGCCACAGCGGCTTCATCGGTAAGCCGAGTGCGGACCCGCGCTGGCGTTTCACCGAAAATGCTCACCCAGTGCTGCGAGAAGATCCGCGCAGTCTTGTACCCCAGCTTGATGGACACATCGAGCACGGAATAACCGGGGTCTCGCAGGTATCCGAATCCGCGCAACACCTTCGCCGCGATGAGTAATCGCTTGGGCGATCCGAGGTGCGCAGCGTCGATGTTGCGATAGACGCTGACGATAGCGATCCCCGCCTCCATCGCGATGTCGAACGCGCTGCCGTAGCGGTGCGGCTGTTCGAACAGGTTTTCGATCGTTACGGAGAGCTGTCGCGGAACCTGGGCGAGCCGACTTCGCATGGCAGCCATCAAGTCGTGGGTCAGGGCGCTGCCTTCGAGTCGCTCGACGCGCTCCTTGAAGCCCTCGGGCTCGTCGTCGAAGTGGTGGAGCACCACCTCTTTCAGTCCAAGTCTGCCGAGCTGCGCGACCGCGCTGAATTGCGGTGCGTGGAGGGTGACGTAGGCGATGAGGGGGAGTGACGGATATCGCTTGAGGAGGCCAGCGACCGCTCCGACGTTCATGATGCCGTCGGCATTGGGGTCGAGGATCACGACGCTGACTGGCTTGCGGCGGATGAAAGACTCGAGCTCTTGCCAGGAGTTGGCAATCAACAGCTCGGGCTCCTCGGCGAAGACGTGCTTGACGTGGGCGAGGAGTCTGGCGGGGAGGAAGGCCGCAACGCTCACAGTGCGGTTGAGCCCATGATCCTAGGAAACTGGTGGATAGACCTCTGCCGCGCGAGGGGTAAATGATAAGAAAAGTACTGTTTCTGATAGGAAACAGACATTTTCTGATAAGAAAATGCCATTTCGGCATCGGCGATGGCTCGTACGTTGAGCGTGGTCAGTACGCCAACGAACTCTCATTCCAATTTTCAGGAGCCTTCCATGATCCGCCGCCGCCTTCTCGTTCTCGCCACCGTCATCGCTTCCGTCGCCCTCGCCGCTTGTGCAGACGTCACGGCCCCCAGCCACGATGCGAGCTGCCCGATTACCAACGGCGGGTCGACCTGCAAGTAAGCGAGCTCAGCCGAGCTGCCGCGGTTGTTCTACGCGGCAGCCAGCGCTGACTTGCGGAGCTCCGAAATCCCGCGGACGACGGTGCTGACTTCTTCCGGCACCCATTCTGACCGGGATGGAAGCTTGGGAGGGGTCGTGCGAGGGACCGAACGCACATTCGAAAGTGCGCTTTGCGCGGTGAACGCGACTTGGTGGATTTGATTTGCGTCCGCGAAGGTTGATGCTTCGCGCAGCGCTTCCTCGGCTGCATCGAAGCGACCGAGGCGCGCGAAACCTTCTCCCAGTAAAAGCAGATAGTGCGAGCGAACCCATGGATTCAGCGGTTCCGCGGCAAGCTCGCGCGCGTAGGCATCGAACGATTCGGGCTGTCCTTCCAGACCGGCGAGCTCCATAAGGTTCACCGTCGCCGACCAACGCACCAGTTTGCTTTGAGCGGTCGCGACGAGAATGAGGTTCGCATCGCGCGCGGAATCGTACATTCCTAGCTTGGTAAAAAGAGCGCCGATGTCCTGCAGAACGCCGTCACGTTCGGCGGGTTTTTTCGTAAGCCGCAGCGCTTCGTAAGCGAACCTGAGTCCATCTACATTCTCGTCACGAGCAGTTGCGATGGCGGCCCGGCTGTGGAGGGCAATGGCTTCAACATCCTCGAAATGCTGATCGCGCGCCTGCATTAGCACGTCGTCGATAATGGTCTGCGCCTGGGGAAGATTGCCTTTCACTCGGTAGTTGTTGGCGATACCGACCTGCACCGTCAGGACGCCCTGACGATCGCCCATCGTGTCGGCGACGTAGGCCGCCTGCGAATACGCGCGCGCGGAAATTTCCCAATCGCCGTTGCGACGCGCTGCACCGCCGATTGCCACGTTTGCCTCGATCGCCAGCTTCGCGTTCTTCTCTGGACGAGCGACCTTTGCGACGGTCTGGAATACGTCGGTCGCGAGCGACCAGCTCGCTTCGTAGTCGAGCGCCCAACCGTACCCGAGCAGTGATCGGCACACGACCTCGTCAATCGTGCCCCGCGCGATCGTCTCCTCGAGTACGGTGGTAAGGACGCCACGAATCGGATCGCCGGCACTGACTTCATCGATCGCGCTGCGCACGCTATGCAGCTGCGCCCAGTTTGCCGGATCGACCGACGCTGAATTGTCGGTATACGAGTCAACCAATCGCAGGACCGAAAGTCCGGCAAATACAGAACGCCAGGAGGCGGAATCCTCCCTTAAGGAACCAAGCGTATCGAAGAAGACTTGATGCCGGATCATTGATTGACGGGTATTTTGGTGCCTCAAAAATGTCACTCTGCCCCTGGTTTTGAAATGCCTGTTTCGTATCACCGGAGGGCATTTTCGTGTCACTTAAGCCCTTATACAGGCACCTAACGACCCCTAATTCGAAGGTGGGATCCGGTCTCTCAATAGACGATCGGAGACGGGGATGTACCAGTCGGCAAGGGAAAACCACCATACATCGGGTCGCATCACATTCGTGTGGATGCGACGGTGGATGCCGATGATCTTGCGCGCTTCATAGAGCCACACCGCCGGCACATCGGCGTTGATGATCTCATACGCGCGTGAGAAGGCCGCGCGCGCGTTGGACGAGTCGGCTTTGAGCGCGGAGTCGAGAGCGGCGTCAAAGGTGGGGTTCGAATAGCGACCATAGTTCACTCCGCTCGCTGCCCCGCCCGCGGTACTCCATCCATCCCATGTACCATCAGGGCTGGCGCCCATCGAGTGCACATCGAGTGCAGCGTCGAACGCGCCGACTTCCTCGCGTGCGATCTCCGTGTTCCAATTGATCTGGTCGAGATTCACTCGCACACCAGCGCGTTTCAGCTGATCCTGCAGAATTACGCCGGCACGGATGCGGTTCAGGCTGATGGTGGGAATCGTGATCGTAAACGATAACGCCTTGCCGTTTCTCGTCCTGATGCCGTCCGCGCCTCTGCGCCAGCCGAGTGAATCGAGGATGGCGCCGGCGCGCGCGGAGTCGTAAGGAAGCTGGGTGAGTTTTGGATCAGTGGTCGGGAACGCCCGCACCGTCGGTCCGACGGGCGCGATCGCAAATGTGTCGAGTAGATTCTTCGCCAAGGTTTGGCGGTTGATCGCCAACGCGAGCGCACGGCGCATCTCTCTATCGCCGAACAACGGATGCGGCCGCGTCGTGTCATTCGGGTCACGAAAGTTGAAGCGCATGAAGACATAATCCATTCCCGGCAAAACGATCGAACGAAGTGATGGATGACGCGCGAGCTCTTTGAGGTCCTCCGGCCGGAGGCCGTCGAACAAATCCACCTCGCCACTCCACAGCCGCGTGAGCGCGGTCTGGACGTCAGGCACCACGCTCCAAATCACACGATCCACGTTTGCTCGTCCACGATAATTGGCGGTGTCGGCAACGAGCTCCACGCTCTCGCCTTTATTCCATTTGCGCAGGCGGAATCGTCCCGTACCAACGGGCAGCGGCGGCGATTCTCGCAGCGCCGAGATGCGAAGGTGCTCGAGACGATGCGCCGGCAGTATCGGCATCTGCGCTGCTGCGTCGAGGAACTCGGTTGGCAGCCGGCGATGAAACCAGAACTTCGCGGTCAGCGAATCGACTGCCGTGACTGAATCGATGTTGCCGAGCGAAGACTCGTAGCGCGACGCTACCTCGGGATTCTTGTTGAACGCATAAGTGAAGACGACGTCATGCGCTGTAACGCGCTCGCCGTCGTGCCAGCGCGCGCGCGGGTTGATTGCAAAGGAGATCTGCATCGAGTCGCTCGACCAGGTCCACGCACTCGCGAGCTGAGGCCGGAAGCCACGATCACTGCGGGTGTTGAGATCCGGGCCGACGTCAGCCAGATAGTCGTAGATCTGCTCGGCGATTTGCTTGCCCTGAACGGTGTTGATAAACGGGGGGAACAGCGTGCCCGGATCCAGAAGTGCGGCAATCACGATCGTACCACCCGTTTCCGCGCGCTGACGCGCTCCGTTTTCGGAGCAAGCGATAAGCGCCGTGCAAACGATCAACAGCGCGCATTTGTTCATAGTGCAGGAAAGTACTCAGGTCTGTCGAGCGCGAAAGCGGCTAATTCGCTTGATAGAAAACCGACATTTTGAGATATAGAATCGACATTGACCGGCTTGCGCATTCATGGAAAGCTCTATGATACATGGGAGAACCGGCAAAGCGACTCGACGCGATGCCCACCTTTCAGGTGGCGTCTCTGCGACACGGCGATCAGGAAGTGATCATCGTTCCGCTGGATCGCGCGTTCGCGAAGCGCTCATCCAGCGAGCAGGCGCGCATCCAGGAAGCGTTTCAGCGCAGCGCACACGCAGCGAAAATCCCCGGCATCGTCGTGTTGGTGTGGGAGGACGTGAACGGCAAAATGTCACACCGCGCACCGCCGATGTTTACGGAGTTCCTCAAGAGCATCGACATGGTCTATGTCGCGACCGCACTCAATCGCACACTGAGCCTCGAAACGCACTGATGCTCGCGTGTCCCCCAGCGGGACGCGCATGAAGTTCAAGGACCATTTTTCCAGCCGCGCCGCAGCCTATGCGAGCTTTCGGCCGCACTATCCCAAAGCGCTTTTCACATACGTCGCCGGTCTCTGCGCACATCACGACCTCGCGCTCGATTGCGGCACGGGTAATGGTCAGGCAGCGGTAGAGCTAGCAGAGTATTTCGACCATGTAGTCGCGACGGATCCGAGTGGCCGACAGATCGAGAACGCTACGCCGCGCTCCAACGTCGAATATCGAGTGGCGCGCGCGGAGGACAGCGGACTGCCTCGACAATCGGTCGATCTGGTCACGGCAGCGCAGGCGCTGCACTGGTTCGACGCGGCCGCGTTCTTCAGCGAAGCCAGGCGCGTGCTCAAAGCAGATGGTGCGATCGCGGTCTGGGGCTACGGCGACCCGGTGCTCGATACGCCGCAGCTACAACAGCTGCTTCACGAGTTCAATCGAGTGAAACTCGAGCCTTACTGGTTGGCGGAACGCCAGCTTCTCCTGGACGGTTATCGAACGATCGAATTCCCGTTCGTCGAGCTCACAACTCCGGAGCTCGAGCTGCGCGCCGAGTGGACGCTGACGCAATTGCTCGGATACTTGCGCACGTGGTCATCGGCGGCGCGGTATTTGGAGAAACACGGGAGCGATCCGGTTTCAATGATCGAGCCTTCGCTCACCGCGCTTTGGGGCGACGCCGAAGGTCAACGCCTGATCCGCTGGCCCATCTATCTGCGTGCGGGCAAGCTGCCCGATTGAACTGCGCAGGTTGAATCCAGCGCGAACGCCAGTGATACTGCGAGCATGAACAATCCGAAATTCTTTGTTCGCGGTGGATCGATTGCGCTTGGGTTCCTGGCTGCACTCGTTGCATTTGCTCCGACCACAGCGATCGCTCAGCACGAACACCATTCGATGCAAATGGGCGCGGAGGATACCTCCGTTAGCGCGCCTACCACGCCGACACGGCTCGTCGCGGATTCCGCGGTTGTCGCCGATTCCCTGCTGCGCCTGTGCAAACCACACGTTGCGGAGTCCATCGATGCGTACTCAACCTGCATCGGTGATGGCATCGGCGCGCTGTCGGCAGCCGGCAACATCGCGCTCGCAATGGGCACCCTCGACAAGGTGATTCACGACGATCCGTCCCTGATTTTGCTGGGTCATCCACTCGCACACGCACTCGGCTATGCGGTGCGGTCGACGCCAAAGACGGCGACGCGTTTGCTTTCGCAGTGCGACGATCGCTACCAGTCCGGATGCTATCACGGAATCCTGCAGCGCTATTTCGACGCGCGGATGGGAATGCCGCTCTCGCAGAGCTTCCTCACTGCGCCCTGTGACGGGCTCCGTGGGACGTCGGAGCAGTTCCGGCTATTCGATTGTCTGCACGGCACCGGCCACGGGCTGATGATGTATCACGCCTACGATGTGAATGCATCGCTGCACGACTGCGATCGGCTGACTGCGACGTGGGATCAGCGCAGCTGCTGGAGCGGTGTGTTCATGGAGCACAACATGGGCGCGCGCATGCAGGTGTTCGGTGACGGCAAATTCGGAATGCACCGCCACTCGATGCCTGGCGCGTCGGTGGTGCTGTTTCGTCCGAACGATCTCCACTTCCCTTGCGATTCGACGGCGCCGAAGTATCGCTACGCCTGCTACGAGCTTCAGCCGGATTTGATTCTCCCGGCAGTCAAAGAGGATTACAGGAAGGCAGGCGCGGTTTGCGACGGCGCCGGCACTCCACCACTCGTCGCATTCTGTTATGTCGGACTCGGCAGAAACGCCTCGGGCGCATCGGCGTTTCAGTACGCCGGCATCAAGAAACGCTGCGCGCTGGCTTCATCGTTCGGTGAACCGTTCTGTTACCAGGGCGCGGTGCGACATCTCGCGTATGCCCCGAGCGAGCTTCCGCGCGGTGTCGGCTTTTGTAAATCGTTGCCTGCCGGCGACAACCGCGTGCACTGCTGGAATGGAGTCGGACAACAGATTGCCGGTTTCTTCGCTGATTTGCCCGGCCGCCGACGCGCCTGTCAGACGGAAACCGCAGATGACGTATCAGCGTGCCTCATTGGCGCCGGCGTGAATTCCGTAGCGCGCGAACAGTAGAGGTTATTCGCGTCGACGAGCTTTAATCACTGGTTGTTCGCTTTGACAGTCGTGTAACCACTCGTTTTTCGAGCGGGATACGGTGCGCGAATTGCTTGATCGATTAGCGGTCGCGCTGTTCTTATGGCGTGGCGCGTACTCTGAATCAGATGCAATTCGAGGCTGCCATGAGTGAAAAACGCTGCTCGGTTCGGCTGCTGGTATTCGGCGCGTCGCTTCGCGAAGGCTCGATGAACGACAGGCTCGCGTCACTGGCGGCGCAGGTTGCCACGGAGAAAGGCGCGACGGTCGATCGCGCGACGATGAGCGACTTCGAGTGCCCTGCGTATGACATGGACGTCGAGCTCGCCACGGGACTGCCTACCGGCGCTCAACGACTCCACGACAAGCTGCACGCGACCGACGGATTCATCATTGCATCGCCGGAATACAACGCATCGATGCCCGGCGTTCTTAAAAACACCATCGACTGGGTATCACGCTTTCGGCCACAGCCATTCAACGGCAAGCAGGGATTGCTGATCGCGGCGTCGCCATCGATGACTGGCGGCAAGGTTGGCCTGTGGGCCTTGCGACAGCCGCTCGAGCACCTCGGCGCACGCGTTTATCCCGACATGTTTGCGCTCGCGCAGGCACACAACGCGTTCAACGACACCGGTCGGATCGCCGACAACAAGCTGCAAAAGTGGTTCGAGTCGACGATCGACTGCTTCATCGATCTCGTCGAAGCGTCGAAGCACTACCCGAATCTCAAGAAGCAGTGGATCGAATTCCTCGGCGAGAAGCCGGACGACGAGACCACGCGCGTGGAGCTGGGAGAAACCGCAGCGGTTTAACGCGGGAGATCGCTTGGAACTGCGACAGATCGGATCGCTCGACGTCTCCACCGTCGGAGTCGGCTGCAACAACTTCGGCGGCCGCATCGACGAGTCGCGCACGCGTGAAGTCATTGACGCGGCGCTCGACGATGGCATCAACTTCTTCGATACGGCGGACATGTACGCCGATGGCCGCAGCGAGGAGCTGATTGGCAAGATTCTCGGTCCGCGGCGGCGCGACGTGATCATCGCGACGAAGTTCGGAAATCAGATGCCCGGTCAGGGCAGCGGCGCGCGACCGGAATACGTTCGCAAAGCCGTCGATGCGAGCTTGAGACGACTGCAGAGCGACTACATCGATCTCTATCAGCAGCACGTGCCCGATCCTGACGTTCCAATTGCGGAGACTCTGGGCGCACTCGATCAATTGGTAAAGAGCGGCAAGGTACGTGAGATCGGCTGCTCGAATTTCTCCGCCGAGCAAATCCGCGACGCTCAGGCTGCATCGAGGAGCAAGCGCGGATCGGCAAGATTCGTAAGCGTACAAAACGAATACAGCCTGCTGCATCGCGAGCCGGAACGGGGCGTGCTCGCCGAGTGCGAGCGCGAGGGTCTGGCGTTGCTGCCGTTCTTCCCGCTCAAGAGCGGACTGCTGACTGGGAAGTATCGAAAGGGTCAACCGATTCCCGAGGACACCCGCGTCGCGAAATACGAGCGGTACCGCAAGCTGTTGACGGAAGAAAATCTGGACAAAATCGAGGCGTTAATCGATTACGCGCAGTCGCGTGGGCACACTATTCTCGATTTGGCGATCTCGTGGCTGCTCGCGCACCGGCCAGTGGCGTCAGTGATTGCGGGAGCGAGCTCGGCCGAGCAGATCCACGCGAACGTGCGTGCGGCGAGCTGGGAGATCACATCGCGAGAGCTCGATGAGATTGACGCCGCTCTCAGCGACATAGGGAAAAGTGCAGCGAGAGTGTCTGCATAACGTTCTCACCGCCCGGAGAACGAGCACACGACGAGCACGGGCGGAATCACGAAGCACTTATAAACGGAGCGATCATGAAGAAAAGATTCTTTGCTTTGATTGGAGCAGGAGCATTGATGGCTGTCGCGAGCGGCGCCCAGGCGCAGTACGGCAGCTACAACCCGTTCGAGATCGGCGCGTCCGGCGGCATTGCGTTCCCGACCGGTGACCTCGGGACTGGCACCAATACCGGCTACAACATCGCGCTGGTCGTCGGATACCGTCCACAGGACACGCCGTTTGCGATTCGGGGCGAAGCGGCCTACAACGCTTTCGGCTGTCAGAACGGAACCGGCTGCAACAACATCAATATCCCGGCTTTCACGGGCAACATTGAAGTCGGTTTGCCGCTCGGAATGTCATTTTCCCCATACGTGATCGGCGGCGCCGGCCTCTACCGTCCGAGCGCAGACTTCGGCGGCGGGGCATCGACCAGCGCGCAGAACAAGTTCGGCTGGAACATCGGCGGCGGTGTGAACATCCCGTTCAGCAGCAGCTTCAAGACGTACATCGAAGCCAGATACCACAGTGTGAACATGAATCCGGGGACGTTTAGCTTCGTGCCGTTGACGTTTGGGGTGCTTTTTTAACAGCAACTGAAAACGATCAGCTTGCGGCTGGCGGCTTTCAGCCGGCTGCTCTGAGCAAGAAAAACGGCCAGCGAAATTCGCTGGCCGTTTCGTTTTCAGTTTGTCGTTATTGCACGGCGTTGATCATGTCGAAAATCGGCAGATACATCGCCACCACCATGCCGCCGACCACCACGCCGAGGAACACGATCATGATCGGCTCGAGGAGCGAGAGCAGGTTGCTGACGGCGGCGTCGACTTCTTCATCGTAGAAGTCGGCGATCTTCGAGAGCATTTCGTCCAGACCACCGGTTTGTTCACCGACCGCGATCATCGAGATGACCATCGGCGGGAACACCTTCGACTTCTGAAGCGGCTGCGCGATCGTGTCACCGCCGGCGATCGAGGAGCGTGACTCCATGATCGCGTCCTGAATCACGCGGTTACCGGCCGTCTTCGCCGTGATTTCGAGACCTTCGAGAATGCTGACACCGGAGCTGATCAGCGTACCAAGCGTACGGGTGAAGCGCGACACAGCGGATTTGCGAAGCACGTCGCCGAGCACCGGCATCTTCAGCATCAGGCGGTCGATGACCAGCTTACCGTTATTGGACGCGTAATACTTCTTCAGGAAGTAACCACCGCTGACGCCAACGGCGAGCACCATCCACCAGTAGCTCTTGAGGAAACGTGAGGCGCCGATGACGATACGAGTCGGCAGCGGCAGCGCGAGTCCGACCGACGCAAACATTCCCTCGAACACCGGGATGACGAAGATCAAGAGCACCACCACCGCGATGGCAGCAACGCTCATGATGACGGTGGGGTAGATCATCGCGCCCTTCACCTTTCTCACCAGTGCGTCGTTCTTTTCAAGGAACGTCGCCAGACGCATGAGAATGGTGTCGAGAATACCACCGGCTTCACCGGCGGCGACCATGTTCACGTAAAGATTGGTGAATGCGCGCGGGTGCTTCGACAGCGCGTCGGCAACCGTGTTACCGGATTCGACGTCGAACACCACTTTCTTGGTGACTTCAGCCAGCGCTTTGTTGTCGGTCTGCTCGGCGAGAATGGTGAGGGCCTGCACGAGGGGCAGACCCGAGTTGATCATCGTCGAGAACTGACGGGTGAAGATGACGACGTCGCGGGTCTTGATCGAGCCGCGGCCGACTTTTGCAGACGCGCCCTGGTCGATCTTGACGACGCTGAGTCGCTGCTTGCGCAGTTGCGAAATGACATCATCGCGCGAGGAAGCGTCGATCGTCGCGGTGCGAAGCTCGCCGTTGAATGCTCGCGCTGTATAAGTGAACGTGGCCATTAACTAACCCTCTTAACGTCTGACTGGCGTGCCGGCTCCAGGACGCGCTGTGCCCGGTTTGGCAGGCGCGCCTTTACCATCTTCTCCCTCCGCCGGCAGCTGTCCGATCATGCGCTGGAACTCCGTCGGATCACTACTGACGCGCAAGCACTCATCTGCGGTAACTTCGCGGGCCATGTAGAGCTGGTAGAGGGCGTCGTTCAAGGTCTGCATGCCGAACTTCTTACCGGCCTGCATCGACGAGTAAATCTGGTGAACCTTGTCGTCGCGAATCAGGGCGCGGATCGCCGGCGTAACGACGAGAATCTCAGCCGCCATGACGCGTCCCTTGCCCGTTGCCTTCGGCAACAGCGTCTGGGTGACGATTCCCTCGAGCACGAACGCCAGCTGCGCCCGCACCTGTGACTGCTGGTGGGACGGGAAGACGTCGATGATACGGTTGATTGCTTCGGCCGCCGAGTTGGTGTGCAGCGTAGCGAAGGCAAGGTGACCGGTTTCGGCGATGGTCAGCGCGGCCTGAATGGTTTCGAGGTCGCGCATTTCGCCCACCAGAATCGTGTCGGGGTCTTCACGAAGGGCGTACTTGAGTGCGTTGGCGAAGGACTTGGTGTCGCTTCCCACTTCGCGCTGGTTGATGATGCAGCCCTGATGCTTGTGAATGAATTCGATCGGGTCTTCGACGGTGATGATGTGGCCCTTTCGCTCACGATTGATCTTGTCGATCATCGCGGCGAGAGTCGTCGACTTACCGGAGCCCGTCGGACCGGTGACGAGCACCAAACCGCGCGGCTTCTCCGCCATCTTGGCGATCGAGCCGGGCAGTCCGAGCTGCTCGAAGGTCTTGATCATGAACGGGATCTGACGGACGACCATCGAGACGCAGCCGCGCTGCTTGAAGACGTTGCCGCGGAAGCGCGCGAGGTTGGCAATACCGAACGAGAAGTCCAGCTCGTCCTCGAGCTCGAAGCGCTTCTTCTGCTGCTCGGTCAGGACCGAGTACGCCAGCTGCAAGGTGTCCTTCGGCGTCAGCTCATATTCCGCCGTCGCGTTAGTGATGTCACCATCGACGCGGAGCTTTGGCTTCTCACCGGCGACAATGTGAAGGTCCGAGGCATTGCGCGAGACCATCTCTTCCAGCAGCGCGCGGAGATTGATTCCCTGCGCCGGCTTCGGCGGTCCCGACGGGGACGACGTATCAATGAACGGTAAAGTCATCGTTTAATGGTGATGCGTGGTGTGTGAATCTGCCGCAGTCTCGCGGACGACTTGCTCAAGGGTGGTGATTCCTTTGAGGACCTTCAGCCAGCCGTCCATGCGGAGCGTCAGCATCCCTTCCTCGATGGCTGCCTTCTGAATTTCAGCGGCGCCGGCGCTTTGCATGATCAGCTTTCTGACGCGCGGCGTCATGTTCATCACTTCGTATAATCCCTGACGGCCGCGCAGTCCGCTTCCTTCGCACTGCTCGCAGCCTTTACCGCGGAAGACAGGAATGTCCTCCATCCTGGTGTCGAGGGTGATGCCTTCCATGTAGGGCTTGGCAGCATCAGTGGCGCGGGTCTTAGCATCGCTGAGCGCCATGTCGGTGAACTTCATGTCGCGGAGAGTGATCCCGCCGCCAACCTTGGCTGCTGAAGCCTCGGCGTCGTCCATCTTGTAGGCTTCGCCGCAGTTCTTACATACGCGACGTACCAGACGTTGGGCCAGCACCAGGTTCAACGCCGAAGCGACGTTGAATGGCTCGAGTCCCATGTCCAGCAGACGGGTGACCGTCTCCGGCGCGGAGTTGGTGTGCAAGGTCGAGAGCACGAGGTGACCGGTGAGTGCGGCCTTGATGGCAATACCACCAGTCTCGAGGTCTCGAATTTCGCCCAACATGATGATATTGGGGTCCTGACGAAGGAACGCTTTCAGCGCGGCGGCGAAGGTCATTCCGATCTCGTTCCTCACCAGCACCTGGTTGATGCCGAAGAGGTTGTATTCGACCGGGTCTTCCGCCGTCATGATGTTGACGTCGATGTTGTTGATCTTCGACAGCGCCGAATAAAGCGTGGTCGTTTTACCAGAACCCGTCGGACCGGTGACGAGCACCATGCCGTACGGATTGGAGATGGCTTCCATCAGCTCGCGCTCGGCGCGAGGCTCGATGCCGAAGGTGCTCAAGTCGAGCGACAGGTTGCCCTTGTCGAGAATACGGAGCACGACCTTTTCGCCGAACAGCGTTGGCAGCGTCGACACACGGAAGTCGATGACCTTGTTGCCGATCTTCAGCTTGATACGACCGTCCTGCGGCACTCGACGCTCGGCGATATTCAGGTTCGCCATGATCTTGAAGCGTGATATGAGCGCGGGACGCATTTTGATCGGCGGCTTCATGATCTCCTGCAGCGCACCGTCGATACGGTAGCGGACGCGGAGCTCTTTCTCGAAGCACTCGAAGTGAATATCCGACGCGCCCTTTCGAAGTGCATCGGTCAAAATCGCGTTGATGAGTTTGACGACTGGAGCTTCGTCGACGAGGGCGCCGCCACTGGCATCGTTGTTTTCGGCTTCGCTCTCCAGAATCTCGATGTCGTCGTCATCGTCGATCTCGGCGAGCAGGTTCTCCATCTGAGCTTCGCCCGACGAATAGAACTTCTCGATGGCGTTGCGGAGGGTAAACTCGCCGGCGATTACCGGGAAGATGTCGAGACGGGTGATGAACTTGATGTCATCGAGCACCGACATCGTCGCCGGATCCGACATCGCGACGGTGAGGGTGCGGCCATCGCGCTTGAGCGGAAGGACGTTGTGCTTGAGAGCTAGCTCGCCCGGAATCAGCTTGGCAATGCGCCCATCGACCTGAAATTTCGTGAGGTCGACGGCGGGCATCTTGTGCTGACGCGCCAGCATCCTGGTGAGATCGGTTTCCTTGACGAAACCAAGCTTGACCAGGTTGTAGCCAACGCGGGTGCCGTTGTGTCTCTGCTCCTGGAGAGCCTTATTGAGCTGATCCTGAGTGATCAGCCCTTCTCTCAGCAGCAGATCGCCGATCCTCGGCGTTTTGGCGGCAGGTGCTGTCAAGGACGCGGGTCCCTCCGGTGAGGCTTCCTGCGTGCTTTCGGCACTTCGGATGGCCTGGGTATGACTGTGTTGGTAGGACGCGGGACCCCTGAGAAGGTTACGGCAGAGTCGAGCTTTTCTACCATAGAGGGTCCGATGCCTCTGACCCGCCGTAAACCTTCGAGAGAACCAAATGGTCCGAACGAGTCACGGTCGGCGACGATGCGCCTGGCGAGCGCTGGTCCGACGTGTCGAAGCGCGACGATGTCCTCGACGCTTGCTACATCGAGATCGACCGGCCCTTTTGGCGCAGGCGGCTCCTTCTTCGCCTTGTCCCGCTTCGACTTACGCCGTCCGGATTTGCGCGCCGAATCGGCAGCCTTGATCTGAGATTCGAGCGCTGATCGAGCCTTGGCATCGGCCGGACTCGAGCCATGAAACGCACGAATAGCGCGGCCCGAAGCGCCAAGTACAAGGACGATTGAGAAGAACAGAAGCGCCTTTCGCTCGGCAGGTGTCGGCATGCTCCGACCCTAACCGTGGCGGCGCCATTTACGTCACCGGAGCAGCGCGGCTGGGCGCGTATTGCTCCATCGAAGTGGTGAGAAAAAGAGTCGTCAGAACGAGGATACCGGCAACGACGAATGGAAAGCCAAGCCCCAAGTGGTCCATGGCGATGCCGGCAGCGAGCGGGAAGACCACTCGCGATACACCACCGAAGGTGTGCTGCACTCCCATGTACAGTCCGCGATGTCTCTTGGGAACGACTCGCGACAACATCGCGGTCACGCAGGGAAATACGAAAGCGGTGCCGAGCGGCATCAGGGTAAGCGCAATTGCCAGCGTCAGATAGGAATGGACGGCAGCGATGAGCGCCAATCCGGTCGCAAGCAGCACGAGACCAAGCCGCGTCAGCCGAGCCTCACCAAGCCACTCGATCATGCGCCCGAGTATTCCGGCGCGCACAATGACACCCATGCCGCCGAGGTACATCACGAAGAATCCGACGTTCGTTTCATTGATTGGCAGTCGATCGGCGAGGATCAACGGAAGCGTCGGCGCGGTGCCGTAGAAAGCGCCGATGCCGACGGTGTAAATCCAGATCAGTCTTTGCGCCGGCTCCTTCGGTCGAGTGATCACACTCCAGACAGCGCTGGCGCTGGTCTGATGCGGAACCTGGCGCTCGCTGGTCGTCAGCATCTCCTCATTGGATTCGCGCAGGTAGATGCCGGCGAAAATGCTGATCAGAACGCAGAAAATCGCTGACGCGATTCCCGGTGCGTGGCGTCCCCAATGAATCAGCACCGAGCCGATT
>DASTGU010000071.1:0-7417 GCA_035718845.1 Gemmatimonadaceae bacterium
AGGCTCAAGATCTTCAGAGTGGCCGGCGGATATCAGAAAGAGTTCGCGTTCCACAAGATCGACGGAATTTTTCCGCTGATTCGTCTCGAGGATCCTGCGTACAACTACCGCGCGGTCGATGTCTCGGCGTTGAGTATGATAGCCGCGCCGTTCCGTCCGCCGGTGGCAGATGTGCGCGGACTCACCGGAAATTTCTCGTTCACCGGTGATTCACTGTGGTGGCACGCCGCGCGGGTGGCGTTTCCGCAGACCAAGCTCACTGGTGACGGCAGATATCTGCTCACCAACGGCGATCTGCATCTGAAGCTGCACGGCGATCCGGTGAATCCGGCCGATGTGCGCTGGGCGATGGTGACGCTGCCGGAAAACGGAAAGGGCAAGCTGGATTTCGGTCTCGATTGGACCGGCAAGAAGAGCGTGTATACGATCGCCAACATGGACATGACCGTGGAGGGGAATCAGCATCTGGCCGGTCAGATCCAGACGACCATCACCGATACGATCGCATACAAGAACGCAGATTTGCGATTCGCGAATCTCGACACGCGATTGATCCACCGCGTGTTCCCCGCTCTGACTTTCCCGCGGCCGCTGACACTCACCGGCCGCGCGGCGTTTGACGGCGGGCAGCATGCGCTGCGCGTCAACGGCGATGTGGTGATCAACGATCGTCAATCGGGCACCAGTCATCTCGTCGGCAACGGCGTGATGGGTCTTGCCGGGACTGTATTCACCGCCAGCAATCTGCACGTGACGATGAAGCCGCTCGAGATCAATCTCGCGCGCGCAATCATACCGACGTTGCCAAAGCCGCTGCAGGGAACGTTGTCGGGCACGATGACCCTCAACGGGTCGAGCCAGGCGATCATGACGGCCGTTGGCGACGTGACGCACGTCGATCGTGGCGCATTATCGCGCGCGACCGGGCGGGCGTCGTTCCGCAACGGCCCTGTCGGATACTGGGATGTCGATGCACGGATGCATCCACTGGCGCTGGCGACGCTCGGTCGCTTCATGCCGACGGTTGGACTGCGCGGCGTCGCGAGTGGGCCTTTGAAAGCGCGCGGAAATACCAACAATCTCGCGATAAATACTCAGCTCACCTTTGCCGACGGTGGCTATCTCGATCTGCGCGGGACGATGGATCTGTACAGTCGAGAGACCGGATATAACCTCGCGTTCAATACACGCGGCTTCAACGCGAACTACGTGATCGCGAAGCTGCCGCAGACGCGACTGACTGCTGTCGGAACCTGGCGCGGGCGCGGATTCAATCCGGAGACGATGCAGGCGCAGCTCGTCGCCAACGTTGCGCCTTCGACGATCGACACGATTCGCGTCGATAAAGCCAACGTGAACGTGACGATGGCGAACGGGCTCGCCCGATTCGACACCCTGGCGGTAGATCTGCCGCAGGGCATCGTCGAAGCCAAGGGCACTTTCGGACTCGCCCCGAATCGCACAGGCACTCTCTCATATCACGTCGCCGTTGATTCGCTGCAGAACTTTGCTGGGCTGATCGGGCAGGACACCGGAGTGGTGAAGCCGAGGCCGGGGATTTTGTCGACGCGGGTAGCGCGGGCAAAGGCTGACTCGGCGCGGAAGGCCGAAGCAACGCAGGTGGAGCGCGCGGTGACGGGACTCGCGTTCCCGCGGACGGCGGTCGATACGCCGCAGGGGATTCCGAAGAATCTCGTCGCCGGGTCGGTGCGCGCTGATGGCGTGGCCACGGGCAACATCAAGAACTTCAGTCTGAAGGGAACCGCGTCGGGCGAGAACGTCGTCGCGCGCGGGAATAGCGTCGGCTCGTTCACCGCCGATTACGACTGGATCAACGCGCGCACGCCGCAGTCGCAGATCTCGGTCAATGCCAGTGCGCGGTCGGTGCGCGCGGCGGGATTCGATCTCGACAGCGTGCGGGGCAAGCTCACGTACGGGAAGCCGAACGGCACCCTCTCGCTTACAGTCGATCAGAGCAACGGGCGCACATACGCGGCTGACGCAGCGTTCACCCTCGACAAGGTGCGCAACACTCTCAAGCTGAACGATCTGCGACTGCAGTTCGACACGAGTACGTGGGCGAGCACCCATGCTGCGGCGCTGCACTGGGGACAGGCCGGGGTCGACGTCGACAGTCTCGAGCTGCGCAACGGCCGCAACGGGCGGATCTTCGTCAACGGGTTCATCCCCAAACAGGGCAGCGCCAACTTCGATCTCGCCGTCGACAACGTGAATGTCGAAGACATCATCTCGCTGACCCAGAGCGACATCAACGCGCGCGGCCTCGTCTCGTTCAACGTTCACGGCACCGGCACTCTTGCCAACCCGCAATTCAGCGGCGCCTTTGGGGCGACCGACTTGTTGTACAACGGGACCGAGCTGCCTGAAGTCCACGGCACCGTACAGTACGCGAATCAAACCCTGAGCGGCCGCGCCGAGGCGATGCGCGCGGGCGGTCAGCCATTTCTGACGGCTGAGGGGACGGTTCCGATCAATCTCGCGCTCACTGGTGTCACAGGATCGCGCTTCCCTGCCAATCGACAGATCGCGCTCAACGTGACTGCCGACAGTCTGCCGATGGAGCTGTTGCCGTCGTACTTCGGCAACTACGTCACCGATCTGCAGGGCAAGATGCAGTCGAACTTCCGCGTGACGGGCACGCTCAACAAGCCGCAGTTGACCGGACAGTTCGCGATGCACGAGGGCCACGCGCACGTGGTGCAGGCGGGCATCAATCTCAATCAGATCGAAGCTTCGGTCAGACTGTTGGGCGACACAGTGGTGATTGACTCGATCGCCGCCAACAGCAAGGGCCGCATTCTTCTCACCGGCGGGATCGGACTCGGCTCGTTGACGCAACCGAGTTTTGATTTGCATTTGGCGACGACAGGAGCCCAGGTTCTCAACAACCAGCGCGGCAATCTCACCGTGCGCGCGAACCTGGCGATGGTCGGGCCGTTCAAGGATGCGCACGTGACGGGTGATGTTCGCATCCGTGACGGTGTGCTCTACATCCCACCGTCGGACAACAAGAATCTCGTTGGTGCCGGCGACCCCGCGTTGTTCAACGTGCTCGATACCGCAGTGATGGCGGACCGCGAGATATTCCCTTCACAGTCACCGCTGCTCGCGAATCTGCGGATGGATGTGAATCTCAGCATCGATCGCGACGTCTTCGTCCGCTCGCGCGAATTCAACATCGAGACGTACACGGAAGATCCGCTCGGCGTGCACGTCAATCGCGCGAAGGAGACCCTGGTGATCGACGGGGTGATTCTCACAGAGCGCGGCGAGTACGCGTTCCTGACGCGTCGCTTCGAGATCCAGCGCGGGTCGGCGACGTTTATCAATTCGACGGAGCTGAATCCGACGCTGCAGGGAACGGCGCAGTACACCGTGCAGCAGCCGAATCGCGAAGCGCTCAACATTCAGATCGTAGTGGGCGGCACCCTGCGCACGCCGAACATCTCGCTGACGAGTGACGCGCAGCCGCCGATCACGCAGAGCGATTTGTTGAGTTATCTGGCCTTCGGTCAGTCATCGAGCTCTTTGTTGCAGCTCGAGGGATCGGGCTTGAGCAGCGGTGGCAGCGGCCAGAATCTGGTTGGTGCCGGTGCAGCGCTGGCGAGTCGTCAGCTTGCGGGTATCGCGCTCGGCGTGGTGGCAGATCAGGTCGCCGGCAGTGCGGCGCGCTCGCTGGGCGCTGACGTATTCACCATAACACCCGCGGACGTCCAGACAGACGTCGGCAACTTCCTGCGCGGGACTCAGTTCGAGTTCGGCAAGTACATTCGCTCGCACACCTTCGTGTTACTCAAGTCGCCGTTGGATCCGTCTGCACTAAAGCGCCCCGGTGTGCAGGTGGTGCATCGCTTTGGCGGATTACAGGGATACCGGCTGGAGACCGGCGTCGACACGCGCTATATCCTGCGTGAGCCGACTTTGCAGAGAGATCAGAATATTTACACGACGTCTGCGTTCGGCGCGTTCTTAATCAAGGAGTGGAGATTCTAAGCGCAGTATGACCAGAACGACGACGGCAGGCGTTGGGTTTCTGGCAATTGTACTGGCCGCTTGTGGTGCCAGCGATCCAGTCGCGCCTGATGCCACCGAGGCCTTTCCCGTGACCGTGGTTACACGCACCGCCGCTCAAGGCGAGCCCGTGCCTTCGTTTGAGGTGACTCAATCGACGGGTCAAACGCTGACCATCAAGGTCACGCGGCCGGCGATGTGCGCGACAATCGTCAATGCCTTCATCGCGCGCAGTCCGAGTCGGATCGCAGTTGTATCGCATGTGTCTGGCAACCCCGCGGCCAACTGTGTACCGATTCCGCCGAACGAGGTCGTCGATTACTCCGGCACCGTCTCGGGATTGACTCCCGGCAGGTATTTGATTCAGATCTTCGAGGGAGAAGGCGATGCTCCCGCTGGATTCGTGGGTAGCCTCTCCATCAACGTGATTTAACTGGGCACCAGCCGGACTCACATACTTAGCAGCCGATGATCCGACTTTGCCGTGACAACGAGTTGGATCGCGTGTATGCGATCATCAATCAGGCAGCGGTCGCCTATCGCGACGCGATACCGGCGGACCGTTGGCACGAACCGTACATGCCGATGTCCGAGCTCGAGGGAGAGGTTGCCGACGGCGTGGTGTTCTGGGGTTCTGAGATCGGCGGCGAGTTGGTTGGTGTGATGGGAATTCAGAACGTGCGCGACGTCGATCTCATTCGACATGCGTACGTCTTGCCGAGCTCGCAGGGGCGAGGAGTTGGCGGCGAGTTGATCAAACATCTGCAGAAAATCGCGACGCGGCCGATGCTGGTGGGCACATGGGCGGATGCGACGTGGGCGATCCGGTTCTATGAGCGGCACGGGTTCGAGCTGGTGTCGCCGTCGGAGAAGGAGCGGCTGTTGCGGGAGTATTGGTCGATTCCAGAAAGACAGATCGAGACGTCGGTGGTACTGACCGACTCCTCGAGAAAGCCCGCACCCGCATAAGCATCGAGATTTGTCGATATTCCAGCTTCCGATTCGTCGCTCAAGCAGGCCACACACTTCAACGGGAATCGGGAGTCATATGCCGAAATCGACAGCAGCCGACGAAAAGAAATGGCGCGCACAAATACGCGCCTACATGGCGAAACTGCCAGCGCCGACGCGCAGGCGGCTGAAAGAGCTCGGCGACATCATTCGCAAGGCTGCGCCAACCGCGGTCGACTCGTTCAGCTATCAGATCCCCGCATTTCGCTATAACGGCAAGATCCTCGTCTGGTACGCCGGCTGGACCAAGCACCTCAGCATGTATCCGCTCAGCACCGCCGATCGGAAGTTCGCCGAGCAGAAGGGATTCAAGACGGCGAAGGGGACGGTGCAGTTTCCGCTCGACGATCCGCTTCCCGTCTCGCTTGTCAGGCGCCTGGTGAAATCGAGAGTCGCAGCAATCAAGGCGTGAGCGCGCCGGCGCTCGCGTAGATTTCAAATCCCATGACTCTCGATTTCTCGCGCTACGACACGCGGCGCTATCCCACGGTCTCGGTCACCGATGGCTATGGCGACTGGTCTGCCCACTACGAGCAGACCGTCCATGACGAGATGGATATCGCGCTGCTCGAGCGTGTGACCACTGTGCGCTGGAATGAAGTCAATGACGCAGTGGATCTCGCCTGTGGAACCGGTCGGATCGGAGCCTGGTTGAAAGCACGCGGCGTAAGAAACGTCGATGGCGTCGATCTCACACCTGAGATGCTCGATCGCGCGCGTGCGCGGGACATCTATCGCTCGCTGGAGATCGCCGATGTTGGCGACACTGGCCTGCCTTCGAGCTCCTACGATCTCGTCACCCAATCACTCGCCGACGAGCATCTCTCGACAATAACGCCGCTTTACAACGAAACCACGCGATTGCTTCGCAGCGGCGGCCACTTCGTGATCGTGGGCTATCACCCGTATTTCCTCTTGAGCGGACAGCCGACGCACTATCATCGCACCGACGACAACTCACCCGTCACCATTCGCAGCTACGTCCATTTCTTCAGCGATCACGTCTCGGCGGCGTTCGCCGCCGGATTCACGCTCGTCGAGATGCACGAGCGAATCGTCGATGATGCGTGGGTAGCGTCGAAGCCGAAGTGGGAGAAGTATCGCGATCGGCCAACGAGCTTCGTGATGGTGTGGAGACGCGATGCGATTCGATAGCATCAAACTCGGCCTGCTGCTCGCGTCCGGTCTCGCAGCATGCGCCGCGCCCGCGCCGACGCGTGCGGATCCGTGCGACAGTCTCGCCAAGCTCAATCGACTCAACACCACCATCACGAGCGCGCGGGTGGTACCCGCGGGAACGTTCCGCACGCCGACGCCGCAACGCTCCTCCGTCGAAATCTTCAACGGCTACACCCGACTGCCCGCGTTCTGTCGCGTGCAGGCGACGATAACTCCGTCGAACGACTCGCGAATTCAGGTCGAAGTGTGGCTACCAGTCACCGGCTGGAACGGCAAATACCTCGGCGTCGGCAATGGTGGTTACGCGGGATCGATCGCGTATCCGCGCCTGGGTGAAGCGGTCAACACTGGCTACGCGAGTGCGTCGACCGACACTGGCCACCAGGGGAAATCTACTGACGCCGGCTGGGCGCGCGGACACCCCGAGAAGCAGACCGACTTCGATTACCGCGCGATTCACGAGATGACGCTGGTGGCGAAGGTGGCTATCGAATCTTTCTATGGTAAACCCCCGAGTCGATCGTATTTCGCAAGCTGCTCGAACGGGGGTCGTCAGGGCTTGATGGAAGCCGAGCGGTATCCGGCAGACTATGACGGCGTGATGTCGGGCGCGCCGGCGTTTCACTGGGGCTTCCAGACATTTCTGAATGGGAATCTCGACGCGTTCGCTGCGCGCGGCGGCAAGCTCGTGATCTATCACGGCAGCAAGGACGCGCCCGCGAGCACGATCGATTATTACGATCGCTTGCTGTCGCGAATGGGCCGCAAGAACGCCGAGGATTTCGCGCGCCTTTACATCGTCCCCGGAATGGGGCACTGTGGCAGCGGTGGTGTCCCCAATGATTTTGGCCAATGGCTGCGCCCCAACGCAGACCCGCAGCACAGCATGTTGATTGCGCTCGAGCGATGGGTCGAGACGGGAGCGCCACCATCGAGTATCACCGCGACGCAGTGGCGCGTCGATGGTGATACCGCGAGCGGCGTCGAGCGCACTCGCTCGCTCTGTCCGTATCCGCAGGCAGCGCGATTTGCGGGCGGTGGCAATCGCGACAGTGCGGCGAGTTACACATGCCGGTGACGACGTGGCGATAAATCTCCCGGTGAATCCGCCGGTGCTGCCGATGCTCGCCAAGCGCGTGAGTGCTCTGCCGGAGGATGGCGATTGGATCTTCGAGCCGAAGTGGGACGGCTTTCG